>CAYPBU010000031.1:0-22738 GCA_964409045.1 uncultured Anaerolineaceae bacterium
AATGTGTAACCTATGTGTCCGAACACTTGTTACCTATGTCTCCGGTCTATACACTGAAGAGGGGGTCCTCAAGCCTACGGAACGCAAGCAGAGAAAGGAAATGCCGGATTGAACTGCGCAATCCGGCCTACATTGGAAACGGCGGG
This sequence comes from uncultured Anaerolineaceae bacterium, assembly GCA_964409045.1. GTDB lineage: Bacteria > Chloroflexota > Anaerolineae > Anaerolineales > Anaerolineaceae > Mesolinea. The sequence goes on from CAYPBU010000031.1 coordinate 147, forward strand.
CACAGGTCACGGATCTTCGACTAAGAGGGGGTTTTCAAGCCTCCGAAACAAAACCAGCCCCGTTTTACTCGCGATAACTTATAATGAAACCCCTATGGAACTGACCCCCGGCAGTTGGCTGCTATCCTTTTTGCCCATCCTGACCGTCATCCTGCTCATGCTCCTCTTCAAATGGGGAGCATTGCGCGCCAGCGCCATGAGCTGGCTGGTGGCGGTTGCCGTCAGCCTGATTGCATTTGGCGGAAGTTGGCTGATCCTCGCCTGGACGCAGGTGAAAGCCCTGGTTTTGGCAGCGAATTTGCTGGTAATCGTTTGGGGGGCACTGCTGCTTTACAGCCTCGCAAGTGAATCCGGCACGCTGCACGCGATCGGGCTCTTCATCCCACGCCTTTCCAGGGACCGCTGTATCCAACTGCTGCTGATCGCCTGGCTGCTGACCTCTTTCTTGCAGGGTATGGGCGGCTTCGGGGTGGCTGTGGCGGTCTGCGCGCCAATTCTGGTGGCGATGGGCTACTCCCCGATCCTCGCGATCGTGATGACCACGATTGGGCACGGCTGGGCGGTTTCTTTCGGCGGGATGGCATCGGCATTCGAGTCGCTGATTGCCGTGACGCACGTGCCAGGGATGCTGATCGCCCCCTATGCCGCCATCCTCTTTGCAATCAGCTTTGTGCCTACCGGCGTGGTCATCACCCTGCTTGGCGCCGGGTGGAAAGGCGTGCGGCATGCCCTGCCTGCCATTCTCGCGGTCAGCCTCACGATGGGCGCTTCGCTTTACTTTCTGAACGTAAACGGTTTCTGGAGCCTGAGCACGATCGGACCCTCGCTTGTGGGGATCGCAACGCTGGTGTTGCTAACGCGCCTGCCGGGCTATCGCGGAGAAAAATCTGCCAGCTCGGACGGCGCACCTGAAATGAGCACCAGGGATCTGGTGGTGCACCTGACGCCTTACATTCTGCTGGTGGTGATCGGTTTCGCCGTTACGCTGATCAAGCCGCTCCACACGTTCCTCAACCAGGTCTCGATCAGCCTCCATTACCCGGAGATTACATCCGGGTTAGGTTTTGTTACCCCAGCCGAATCCAGCCCTGCCATCCACCCCTTTTCGCACCCGGGAATGGTGCTTTTGGTGACGGTGTTGCTTTCATCTGTTGTTCTAAAGCGGGAAGGCATGCTGGACAACACCTCACTGCGCCGCATTCTCAGCCTGACCTCGCATAATGTAGTCGACGCCAGTTTGGGGATGATCGTGATGGCGGGAGTATCCACGATGATGAGCCACGTGGGTATGACGAGCACCCTCGCGCGAGGGATCTCGGAAACAATCAATGCGGTGATCTTCCCGGTGGTGGTGCCCTTTGTTGGGGTGATTGGCGCCTTCCTGACCGGGACAAACAACAATAGCAACATCCTTTTTGGCGCACTCCAGGCAGAGGCAGCCAGCCTGCTAAAGCTGAATGTGCCGCTGATCCTGGCGTCGCAACAATTCGGCGGCTCGATGGGGAGCGTGATGTCTCCCACGAAGCTGATCGTCAGTTGCATCACGGTTGGGCTCGGCGGGCAGGAAGGCAAGGTCTTGCGAAAGCTGATCGGATATGGTCTAATCCCGATAATCATCGTGGCAATCGCGACGGGCGTTTGGTCGTGGCTGTTGGGTGGTGGAGCCTAAAATGAGCCTGGGTACAGCAAAAATAAAATTTCGCGTCAATATGTTGGTCCTCGCGATCGAGCTGTTGCTGCCGTTCTTGCTGCTCTACGCACTCAACAATGATTACACGATCCTAGGCAGGATCACTTCGGCGATCCTGGTTCTTGGCATTATTTACCTGGTGGTGTTCAAATGAAAATCAAAAAACAAACCATTTTCCTGATCCTCGGACTGCTCTTACTGGCTGTCAGCGGCTTTCTCTTCACCCGGCGAGCTATTCCAGTCCCTTCGCAAAGCCAGGCGGTTGCCCTTGCTGATTGGATTTATGGCAGTAGCGGCAACCTGAATGTGATGGTAACCTACCCTGAAAAACTGGAATCTGGGCGAAAGAATCTGATCACCGTCGCATACCAGGCAGATGAAGCGCTTGGGAAAGTCCTGGCTCAAGGAGTCGTTTTCGACCTGCAGCTCGACATGCTCAAAACTGTCATCCAGCCGCAGAAACGCATGCTGATCCCGGTGGAGAGCGGACGAAAAACCTTCGTTTGGGAAGTCGAGCCGTTCAACGCCGGCTTTGCTGAAGCGATTGTTTCGTTGGCACTGGGAGATAACACCCTGAGCGGCAATTACGCCATCACCTCCCAGCAAAAAATCGGCTTCACCATGGAAATTACTGAATCCACCGCCGCCACCCGGGGCGAATTGACCACCTTTGGTTTCATCACCCTGGCTGCAGGGCTATCGAGTTTGCTGGCTGCTTACCTATTGACCAAGAAGCAACCTGCGAAAAAGCGAAGGTAAACCAACATGGATAAACCCCTCCACCGCCGTTCCCTGCGCTCTGTTTTTTCAGACACTCCGCTTACCGCCCTGGACCCCATCCCGCCAGTGATGATCACCGGGGTCACCAGCGACTCTCGCCACGTTCAAAAAGGCTTTGCCTTCATTGCGATTAAGGGTGAGAGCAGCGACGGCTTCAATTACATCTCATCAGCCGTTGCCAATGGCGCGCGCGTGATCCTTTCTGACCGCCCCAAACCGGAGGGGCTTGCCATTCCTTATGTCCAACTCGAGGGAGATCTTCGTTTCGCTTTGGCGTACCTGGCGGCGAGTTTCGAGCGCTTCCCCGCCCGGAAATTGCGCGTGATCGGCGTAACAGGCACGGATGGCAAGACCACCACCTCGATGCTGATCCACCACCTTCTGACCAAATCCGGCATCCGTGTCGGCATGATCAGCACCGTAAACGCGCTGATTGGCGACCGGGAGCTTGATACCGGTTTCCATGTGACTACGCCAGACTCCCCTGATATCCAGGCGTACCTGGCTCAGATGGTCGCAGCGGGGATGACGCACTGCGTGCTCGAAACCACTTCGCACGGGTTGGCGCAGGGACGCGTGATCGCCTGCGATTATGACCTGGCAGTTATTACGAATGTGACCCACGAACACCTCGATTACCATGGCAGTTATGAGAATTACCTCCAAACCAAGGGCAAGTTGCTCGAGATGCTCAGAGAAACCCCGCGCAAAAAGATCGGCAACCTGAGGCTGGCTGTCTTGAACAAAGATGACCGCTCTTTCGACTATCTCAAGCGCGTATCGCCCCCTGGATTCCTCACCTATAGCCGGATCAATGAAGCTCACTTATGGGCGGATGAAGTTACCAGCACGACAAGTGACCTAAGTTTCACCCTGCATAGTGAGAAGGGTCAACAGACGGTCTACTGCCCTGTCGCAGGTTTCTATAACGTTTCCAACATCCTCGCGGCGCTTGCCGCGGTCACTGCGCTCGGGGTGCCACTTGAGCGTGCAGTCAGGGATCTTGAAAGTTTTGCTGGTATCCCCGGGCGGATGCAGCGCATCGATCTCGGGCAGGACTTCACCGCCATAGTCGACTTCGCGCACACGCCCAACGCGCTTGAAAACGCGCTGGTAACTGCTCGCGCCATGACGAGCGGTCGCGTGATTGCAGTCTATGGCTCTGCCGGTCTGCGCGACCGCGAAAAGCGCCGTATGATGCCCGCTGTCTCCGTTCAGCTTGCCGATGTGAGCATCCTGACGGCGGAAGATCCCCGCACCGAGCCACTGGAAGCCATCCTCGAAGAAATGGCGCAATCAGCAATCAAAGCCGGGGGAGTGGAAGGCGTGAATTTTTACCGCGTACCGGACCGTGGAGACGCGCTGCGAAAAGCTATCAGCCTCGCACAACCAGGCGACCTGGTAATTTCCTGCGGAAAGGGGCACGAACAGTCAATGTGCTTTATATCCACTGAATATGATTGGGACGACCGCACCGCCATGCGAGCCGCGCTTGCCGAACACCTCAGCATCGAAGGCGCGCGAATGCCCTGGCTGCCAACCAGTTCTGCGCCTAAACCTGGATAAAATTCACTACTTGCGTTTGCGGGTGCGCTGAAACATTTCCCCCAGCGAGCCGCCATTGAAACCGCCAAAGACTGCCATCAGACCCACGAGTGCGGAGAGTAAGCCACTCTTCCAGGTCATCAAGCCGATCACGACCATCCCAGCAAGCCCGCCGTAGACGCCGTAGGTGAGCCCGCGCTTGTCTTTTGCAATCAGCGTCACAAGGAAACCGACGGTCAGCGCGCCGAGGAAGATGCCCAGCATGAGGGTCGTGTCCACCCCAGTCACCAAATCGCCGTAGCGCACCACCAGGCTGTCGACCAGGCTGAAGAAAAGCAGCGCCCAGGCAATATTGCCAGCTATCGCCAACCCCAGGTAAGCGATCTTTGTTCCGCGTGGATCAAGTATTTTGCTCAGCTTCATGCGCTAATTCTATCAGGAACTTTTCGGAAGACAGGCTCTGACTGTTTCTGCCAGTGCCCTTTCAAGGTCACCTTTTTCGTATCCGAGCTGTGCACGACTGTACTCGGTGTCCAGAAACGCGTTGCGGGTCTGCAGTTCGACGAAGGGGACCATCGAAAGCCCGCTTTCTTTGCCCTTTAGATGATAGCCAAGCTCCAGCACAGCCATGGCAGGCTTGAGCAGCCAATTGGGCAGGGTGATAACGCGTTTTGGTTTGCCCAGGAGCTTTCCAATACGCCCCAGAAACTCCACCCAGGTCAGGTTATCTGAGGCAATCGGCCATTCTTCGCCAGAGCGTCCCACTTCGAGCGCGCGCACAGCTGCCTGACCAACCTCTTCAGCCGAGACCATGGCACTGCCGCCCGCCGGGTAGAACGCCAAGGGGAGGAAGCTATTTAGGTAACCGATCAGGGGTTTCCAGAGGGGCGTTTTGCCTGGAAGCGAGCCAAAAATGTAGGGAAGCATCAAAAAGCTGACTGCCATGTCGCTGCCTGCTTCCTCGAGCGCCTCACGAATTTGCTCCACGCGGCTGCGAATGTAGGGGTGGTGCTCGGGCAGGCGCAGTTCAGGCCAGCGCCGGTGGCAAGCCACAAAATAGGAGCTGAAGACCACCGCCTTTTTGATGCCCGCTTGCTTGCCAAGGCGGATGAGCCTGCGTGTGGAGGCAACGTTGGCATCGTAGAACTTGGGGTAAGCAGGCGCTTTTGGCACCACCCGGTCATCCAAACCCGCCGCGAAGATAAGCCCATCCATGCCTTGTAACATCTCAAGCAGTGCATCGTCAGACGTGGCGTTCAGGTCGCCGAGCACCAGCTCAACCGAGGACGGAAAATTCAGCTCTGCCGGAACAGGATGCAGTGAGATGCTTCGCATGCTGTGACCGCGCGCAAGTAACTCCTGCACGGCAAAATAGCCCAAAAAACCCGTACTACCCACCACAAATGTGTTCATGCCCCGATTTCCCTTTTCAATTGCCCTGAGGCACTAAGGCAGGATTGCGTAATATACCGCGTTGCCAAAAGCCAGGAACACTTGCCGGTTTGCGGCCACCGCAAAAGCTGTTGCTTTTTGGGTCGGCAAGCTGCCATCGTTCAACCCTGAGCGCAACACCTGGTTCAAATTCAGGCGAAGGCTAAATTGGTATAGCTCTGCACCCTCGGGATCCAGAAAGTAAATTGAAGGGTCCGGAGGCGGAGAATACGCCATCTGATCGAACTTCAAATTCTCAAAATCGACACCTGCTTCTCCACCAACGACATCCTGGTAAGGGTATGGATCATCACAAGTAACCAAACCACTGATTTGCGATGCCAGGCAATGCGAACTGTGCCCGTCGGCGTGCAGCAAAAAGAGTTCATCTTTACTCACTGCCAAATCAATAGCATCCTGCAACTTCACAGGCATGGCGTCGAAGTAAGAAACCGGCATTGCATCGAAATTCGAGCTGAAACCACGGTAGATCCAAATTGCGTTCGCGCCAGAGTCGAGCACGAGGAGTTTGCCTGAGTCGAAGGCGATGCCTTTCAGGTTCTGCCAGCCGCCGTCTGGTGGCAGCAAACTGGCTGCCACAGGGGCTGATCCAACCGCGCAATACAACACGTTGCCTACCGAGTCAATCGCCAAAACCGGCGCTTTGGCAGGGTTGTTGATCGGAATTGCCAACATATCCACCAGCTTTTCAACCTTCACACCACCGAATGTACCCGGTGCACACTGGAAAGTTTCATCCAGGGAATAACCTTGCGATTGGAGGGTTAGGTGCCTGACCTCGCCGTTGGCTCGATCCAGCAGGTAGAGATCCCGGTTGAGGGAGATGATGTTGCTGACGTCCATGCCTGGGAACAATCCAGGCGCAAAGGCCGGCTTGTAGATCAACCTTTTTGCACCATCGAGCTCGTCCAGGGCAAGCCTCGCCTTCAGATACAGCGCATTCACTTCATCTGATTTTTGGTACGCAGCAGCTTTATCGAGCCATTCAATAGTCTGATTCCAACCTTCGCGCTTCAGTTCATTTGTCTGCATCAGCGCAGCATTATTGGCAGACGCTTCTGCCTGGGCGAGGAAGTAACCATACTCATTGCCCTGACCCTGAGAGAGGTAGATGAAGGTGGTCAGCCCAATCAGCAGCAAGGGCACCAGGATGGCGATCAGCCATTTGCTCAGGGCAGAAAGTTCGCTAACCGGCTTGCCTTCCTCCCGTTTCTTGGACTCGTTTTTCTGGATGATGTCCTCGGTTTTATCTTCCACGCTCTTCAGGAAGCTTGCACCCCTGGCGACGCTCTGCAACGCGCCATTTTTGAATTGTTCCACGTCAAAGATCGGCGCGGACTGAGTTTCTTTGTCCGTTTTCGGTTCAGTTGCTGTCTCTTCTGGCAAGATGTCCGGTTCGAATGCTGCCGCAACAGGCTCCACTGGCTTTGGTTCTGGCATTGTTTCCTGCTCTGGTTCCGGTGCTGCTGAATGGTTCACCAAGGGCACATTTCTAAAAAGGTCCTCTGCCAGGGAGCTTTTTTCTTCCTCAACCTCGGAAGGTTCCAAGACTTCCTCTGGCCATTCAATTTCCTGTGGCTCAACCTCCTCAGGCTCAACTGTCTCCCCTTCAACCACTTGGGTCTCCACAACAGGCTGGGCTGGCTTGGCTTCCAGGCGGGCTTTGAGGCTCAAGCCTTCACCGTAAGTGAGCCTGATGACGTCGGTTTCACTCAACAGCGGCAGGACCTCTCCCAGGCTGGCGGTGTCTGGCTTCAGACGTCCGGACACCAATAAATCGGTTGGAATCTCCTGAGCCATCAGCACGAAGTCACTGTCGGCAACCGCGTTTTGGAAAAAGCGCGGGCGCACCACCGAGCTAAACCCCAGCCCCCGAGGGTCAAGCTCCGCGTCAAAGAAATGCTCAAGACCATTCTTCCTGATCAGTATGGCTTCCGCTTTGCCGTTAATTCCAACAAACAAAGTCTCATGGTGGAGAACCCCCACAAGTATAGATGTCGTCTGCCAGGTGTCCTTCTCCTGCAGTTGGCTGTTACCGGAAAGAAATGTTTTGTTTAACCCATCAGCCAATTCGCGCATCGCGTTCGTAACCGAACCACCCGTCTTAAAAAAGGCAGCTGCCAGCTTGCTCAGGGTCTGCTCAAGCAGCTCATCACTCAGGCTTACAGCATTGGATGGCCAGAGCTTGATGAAGAGACAGTCCTCCTCACGCCCACGCGCGGCACCTTTGCCGGCTGAGGCGGTGATTAGCAGCCTTTTTTGATAATTTTCGAACGAGTAAGTGGTCAGGTCAAATTTCATAGCGCACCTTTTTGATCAACATTGATATTGCGTATATTGAGGAGTACACAAATCATGCCAGAGGGTATAATCGGACACATGCAATTTTCACTGATCACTGACCCTGCCGAATGGCAGAGCCTCGAGGATGAATGGCAAGCCCTCGCGGCTCAGACGCACCGCCCGTTGCCATTCCTGGAATTCTGGTATCAGCAAACCTGGTGGCAGACGCTTGGCGGAGGTGAGTGGTCGCAAGCAGAGAGCCGGCTCCAGCTCATCATCGCCCGCCAGGATGGTCAACTCATTGGCGCAGCGCCCCTGTTCTTCTCTGAAAAAGCCGATAACCCGCCAGCACTACGTTTCATCGGACAGATCGAAGTCTCGGACTATCTCGATTTTCTTTGCCCGCTTTCTGAACTACCAGCCTTTGTCGCCGGTTTATTTGAGTTCATCAAAACCGAACCCAGCTTGCTTTCACGCAATCTCGACCTGGCCAACTTCCAGGATGACTCGCCAAGTCTGCCCCTCATGGGTGAGCTTTGTGAGCAGCACGGTGTTCAACATAGCAGTGAGGTTCTTCAGCCTTCCCCCTACATCCCCCTCCAACCAAGCTGGGAGGAGTATCTCGCTTCAATCTCCAAAAAGCAGCGCCACGAAATACGCCGTAAGATGCGCAACGCCGAAGCCCGCCATGAAACCGCCTGGCATTTCGTGACAGCAGAGCATGATGTGCAAGCCGAAGTACTGGCTTTCATCCACATGATGCGCAAAGACCCATCCAAAGTGGCATTTCTGACCCCAGTAATGGAAACGTTCCTCACGCAAACCGCTACCAAGGCATTCGAAGTCGGGCAACTGCACCTTGCCTTCCTGACCTTTGACGGGAAGAAAGCAGCCGCCTATCTCTCATTCCTGGCTGGGGGCAAGCTCTGGGTGTACAACTCCGCCTGGGAGCCAGCGTTCTCGCCTTGTTCTCCAGGATGGGTGCTGCTGGGAAAAGAAATAACCTGGGCGATTGAAAATGGACTGACCGAGGTCGACATGATGCGCGGCAATGAGGTTTACAAATATCGCTTTGGCGGAATCGATCGCCACGTTGTCTCGTTCAAAACGTCTCTTCAGTAACCCAACAATCCAAAAAAAATATCTAACGCAATATTAACGGGGTACGGGTATCCTTTTCTTGACGAGGATAATCCTCGCATGGTAACATTAAGAAAAGTGATCTTAGCACTCTCCGGTCGAGAGTGCTAATTATGAAAAGAATATGACTGAACTGACTTCACGACAAAAAATTATTCTCTCCCTGATCGTGCACGAGAATACCCGCACGGCACAGCCCGTCGGGTCCAAAACTCTGATTGAAGATTTTGGCTTGCAGATCAGCTCTGCCACGGTGCGCAATGAGATGAACGCGCTGACTGAGCTTGGTCTCATCCGTCAGCCGCACACGTCTGCAGGGCGCGTCCCCACCGAAGAGGGTTATCGGTTTTTTGTCAGCAACCTGGTGCAGCAAACTGCCCTTCCGACCGCCACACGCAATACGATTGCCCACCAGTTTTACCAGTCACGGCGTGGTCTGGATCACTGGTTGCCATTGGCTGCCTCGGTGCTCGCAAACCAAAGCCAGGCGGTCTCACTGGTCACAGCCCCGCACTCGGACAAGATCGCATTCAAGCATATCGAATTAATTTCCACCCGCGGTTCGCAGGTGTTGATGGTGCTGGTGCTGCTTGGCGGCGAGATTCGTCAGCAGATTCTGGCTCTCGACGAGGTTTACAGCCAGGATTCTCTCTCACGGACCGCAAATCAATTCAATCAGAGTTTTGAGAACAAGTCGCTTCGTCAGATAGAAGCCATCGAAGCCAGCGCCGATCCCTTAATTCAGCAAATAGTTGCTGCCATTCTCGATCAAATGCACGTTACAGAGGAACTTGTCACAGGTGAACTTTTCCTTGACGGTCTTTCGAACGTGCTATCAACGCCTGAATTTGCCGCGATCAGCCAGGAGCATTCACCTCTGCGCCTGCTTGAGGAACGCCCGATGCTGAATGATCTATTCTCACGCACGGTGTTGACGGAGAACATTGGCGGTGTGCAGGTCTTGATCGGCGGCGAAGGCACCTGGCAGGAGCTGCGAGAATGCTCGGTCATCCTCACCCGCTACGGCATCCAGGATCAGCTTTCCGGCATGCTCGGCATCCTCGGTCCGATGCGCATGCCCTATGGACAGGCTATCAGCGCAGTTCGCTTCGTTGGGGACCTGCTCTCCGACCTGGTGACCGACACTTTAATTGAATAAGAAATGCGATTATGAAAATATTTACGAGGAAGAAAATGACTGAAGACACAGAAAACAATAACGAAACTCCCAAAGCGGAAGAGGCAACGCCAGACCTGGCTTTATTACAGGCTGAAAACGCCGACCTGCGCAAGCAGAGTGAAGACTACCTTGACAGCCTTCAACGTGAGCGAGCCAGTTTTGCTAATTACAAACGCCGCATCGACCTGGACAACGCCAGTTATGCGGATCGCTTGCTCGCAGAACATGTGAAGTTCTTCCTGCCAGTCGCCGATGACCTGCAGCGTTCCCTGCAACATCTACCCGAAGACCCCGACTGTGCCAGCTGGATCTCGGGGATTGAGCTTATCCTGCAGAAACTGCTCAGGACACTCGAAGCCAAAGATGTCCGTCCCCTGGAGCTAAGACCAGGCGACATGTTTGACCCTAACACGCAGGAAGCCGTCACCCACGAAGAAAACGACACTTATGCCGATGGACAAATTATTGAAGTTGTCCAGACCGGTTATCAAATCAAAGATCGCGTCATCCGACCCGCCCTGGTCAGAGTCGCAAAATAGGAGCTATCATGGGAAAAATTATTGGTATTGATCTCGGAACTACAAACTCAGTCGCAGCCGTTATGATGGGCGGCGAACCTGTCGTCATTCCTTCTGCTGAAGGTGAACGCCTGGTGCCCTCCGTGGTGGCAGTCAATAAAAACGGCGAGCGGCTGGTGGGGCGTGTTGCCCGCAACCAAGGCATCATCAACCCTGAAAACACGATTTTTTCGATCAAACGTTTCATGGGTCGCCGCGCCGAAGACCCCGAAGTCCAGCGTGCCAAAGCCCACGTGCCTTATCAGATCAACAAAGCGCCCAACGGCGACCTGCGTGTGGTGATGGGCGGCAAAGACTACACTGCACCTGAAGTTTCCGCCATGATCCTGGGCAAAATCAAACGCGACGCGGAAGCTTACCTCGGTGAGCCCGTCACCCAGGCAGTTATCACCGTGCCGGCGTATTTCAACGACACTCAGCGCAATGCCACCAAAGATGCCGGCAAGATCGCCGGTCTGGAAGTGCTGCGCATCATCAACGAACCCACCGCCTCATCCCTGGCTTACGGGCTCGACAAGAAAGAAAAGAATGAAACCATCGCCGTGTACGATCTTGGCGGAGGCACCTTTGATATTTCCATCCTCGAAGTTGGTGACGGCGTTTTCCAGGTGAAATCCACCTCGGGCGACACCTTCCTGGGCGGCGATGACTTTGATCAGCGCATCATCGACTGGCTCGCGGATGAATTCAAACGCGAAAACGGCATTAATTTGCGCGAGGATCGCCAGGCACTGCAGCGACTGAAGGAAGCCGCGGAGCGCGCAAAAATCGAGCTCTCCACCACCATGCAGGCGGAGATCAACCTGCCATACATCACCGCGGACGCTTCCGGACCCAAACACCTCGTCACCACTCTCACCCGCTCAAAACTCGAGCAGCTGACTGGCGAACTTATTCAGCGTTCGATGAAACCCGTGCAGCAGGCTCTGACTGATGCCAACCTCAAACCCTCCGACATCGACGAAGTGGTCATGGTTGGCGGTATGACCCGCATGCCCGCAGTGCAGGAAGCTGTGCGCAAATTCTTCGACAAAGAACCCCACAAGGGCGTCAACCCCGACGAAGTTGTAGCTATCGGCGCGGCCATCCAGGCTGGTGTGCTTGGCGGTGAAGTTAAGGATATCCTCCTGCTTGACGTCACTCCCTTGTCTCTTTCAATTGAGACTTTGGGTGGGATTGCCACACCTCTGATCAAACGCAATACCACCATCCCCACCCGCGAAAGCCAGGTCTTCTCAACCGCTTCCGATAGCCAGACCCAGGTGGAGATCCATGTTTTGCAGGGCGAACGCCCGATGGCTGGTGATAACAAATCGCTTGGAAAGTTCACTCTCGACGGCATTCCCCCTGCCCCTCGTGGTGTACCCCAAATCGAAGTAACCTTCGACATTAACGCCAACGGCATCCTGGAAGTCACAGCTAAAGATAAAGCGACTGGTCGCCAACAGAACATCACCATCACCGCTTCCTCAGGTTTGAGCGAGACCGAGGTGGAACAAATGCGCAAGGACGCAGAGATTCACGCTGAAGAAGACCGCAAACACCGCGAGCTGATCGAAGCGCGTAACACAGCCGACAATGCCGTTTACAGCTCGGAAAAGACCCTTTCGGACTTGGGCGAGAAAGTGCCTGCCGATCTGAAAGCGCGCGTTGAAGCTGAAGTCTCCAAAATCCGCTCGGTACGCGATCAGGACGATCCCAACGCGATCAACAGCGCTGTAGAAGCCCTCATGAAAGTTCTGCAAGAAGTTGGGCAGGCTGCCTACAGCCAGACACAAACCGAAGCTCCTGATCAGACCCAAACCGACCAGGGACAGGCTCCCGAAGACGACGGTGACGTGGTTGACGGTGAGTTTCATCACGCGGAATAGGTAAAACGGTATAAAATACATCCCTGGTAGTAACACTACCAGGGATTTGGTCTACATAGAGAATGACAGATAAACGAGATTATTACGAAGTTTTGGGTGTGACCCGTTCTGCCAGCGCGGATGATGTAAAAAACGCGTTCCGCAATTTGGCACGCAAGTATCACCCCGATGTCAACAAAGCCGAGGATGCCGAAGAGAAATTCAAGGAAATCAACGAGGCTTACGGTGTTTTAAGCGACCCCGACAAACGCGCGGCTTATGATCGCTATGGCTTCCAGGGCGTCAACACCAACGGCATGCCCGATTACTCCACCATGGACCTTTCAGACCTGTTCGACTTATTCGGTCTGGGTGGGTTTGGCGGTTTTGGCGGCTCGTCCCGCCGTAGCCGCAATGCGCCCCGGCGTGGCGGTGACCTCAGCACGCGTCTTAAACTGACTTTTGAAGAGGCCGTTTTTGGCACGGAAAAAGAAATTGACATCAACCGAAACGAAAAGTGCTCCGTTTGCTCCGGCTCTGGTGCCGAACCAGGCTCCAGACCCACCACCTGCCAAACCTGTAAGGGCGCGGGTGAAGTCCGCCAGGTGCAACAGACCTTCCTGGGACAAATGGTGCAGGTTGTGACCTGTCCCACCTGCGGTGGACGCGGCGAAATGATCGAAAAACCGTGTACCAACTGCCGTGGCACAGGGCTGGAACGCAAAACCACCCGTAAAAAGGTCAACATCCCCGCCGGCATCGACAACGGCAACCAGGTCCGCATGATCGGCGAAGGTCAGCCAGGCGCCAACGGCGGTCCGAATGGTAATTTTTACATCGAAATCGAAGTTGCCCCGCACAAATTCTTCAGGCGGAATGGCTACGATATTTTGCTCGATCTCGACATCAACATGGCTCAGGCAGCCCTGGGAGATGAAATCACCATCCCCACCCTTGACGGCGACGTAAAACTGCGTATCCCGCCGGGTACTCAGCCCGGGCGCGTTTTCCGCCTCAAGGAAAAAGGCGTTCCAATCCTCCAGAGGACCGAACGCGGAAACCAAATGGTGACTGTCAATGTTCAAATCCCAATCTCGCTGACTGATGAACAGGAACAGCTTCTCCAAACTCTTGGAAAAACCATGGGCACGGACGTCAAAATCCAGGAGCGTAGTTTCTTTGAAAAACTAAAGGATGCTTTCAGTGGATAAACCTCAAGCCTGGCTCGAAGTCTCAATGATTTGCAGTGGAGAATTAGCTGAAGCCGTGGCTGAGGTGTTCTCGCGGTTTTCCCCCGACGGGGTTGTGATGAATAGCGTCACCCATTACGATGACCTGGGTCACGAAGAGATCCCCACGGGTGACATGCAGGTTGTTGCCTATTTTCCGCAAGATGAGCAAGCTGAAGGCATCCGCCGACAGCTTGAGGAGTCTATCTGGCACATGTCCCAGATTGCCCCGCTCGGATCAATCGAATACAAGCTTATTGTCGATCAAAATTGGATGGAAGCCTGGAAAGCCAACTACAAGCCCCTGAAGATTGGCCGTAACCTGATCGTATTGCCAGCCTGGGTGGACCCTGACCTGGCTCAAGGTCGCGTTCCGATCATCATCTCACCCGACATGGCGTTTGGCACGGGCACGCACCCCTCCACCCAACTTTGCATGCTCGCGCTTGAGAAATATGGCGTCAAGGAAATGGACGTGATCGATATCGGCACCGGCAGCGGCATTTTGTCGATTCAGGCAGCCAAACTCGGAGCTAAACGCATCCTGGGCGTGGATTACGACCCTGAGGCAATTCCTTCGGCAATCAACAATGCCGCTCTGAATGGCATGACTGATAAGATCATTTTCGAAGTGGGAACACACACCGATGTTCTCAGCCGTACAGACGGGCTCAATCAAGCTCCGCGGGTCATTGCTAACATCCTCTCACCTATTTTGGCAAAAATGCTTTCCACAGGTTTGGGGGATCTTGTAAGCCCGTCCGGCTTGCTCTTCCTGGGCGGTGTGCTCGACCACCAGGCGCAGGAGCTGGCAGATCTTGCCCGCAGCTTGGGGTTGACCTTGCGCGAAACGCTGCAGCAGGAAGACTGGGTCGTTCTCGTCCTGCACAAACCCGGGTGATAATCCCTTACGGATGGGGTTTAAAGGATTTATCACTTTGCTACGAGGATCGAACCGACGTAGCAATTTTTTAATGCTTTTCCGCACAAACACAATATCTTGGTAGGGTGGGTTGGCTTCACAGTATCTCACCCTGACTTAACGTCTGGAAAGCCAACCCACCAAAATGAGCTTTCGTGGACTGCGGTGGGTTGGCTATAACCCTGCATCCTTCTGCACATGCTCAGTGACGCCAACCCACCCTACCCGCTCAATTTTTTACAAAAAGCAGATCGCCGCGCTTCGCTCGCGATGACGGAATTTTTGCGGATCACCTCTCCCCCCAACCCCCAAATTAATCTTTATTCACAACGCTCGCTTCGAATGGTCTCCCCAGGATGCACGCCTGCCATCAGCAACCCGATATCTTCCTTGGTGGCGCTTTCTCTTGGCAAAACATCCATGATTTTGCCTTCATAGATCACCGCAATCCGATCAGCCAGCGCCAGGATCTCGTCTAAATCTTCTGAAATCAGCAGAATCGCGGTACCTTTCTTTCGTTCCCCCAACAACTGCTCGCGTACATACTCACTCGCGCCAATATCCAAACCCCTGGTAGGTTGTGCGGCAATGATCGCGCGGGGATTGCGCGAGAGCTCACGCGCCAGCAGCACTTTCTGAATATTCCCGCCTGACAAACTCTTTGCCAGCGTCTTTCTGGATGGAGTCTTAATGCGGAACTGCTTGATCAGCCGATCAGCATGATCGTTGATGTAAGGAATTTGCAGGAAACCATGCTTTGAAAAAGGCGCTTTGTGATGTTCACGCAGCACCAGGTTTTCGGAGATGTTGAAGTTGCGGATCATGCCATCTTTCATGCGCTCTTCGGGGATGTATGAAAGACCCGCCTCGGTGATCTCCGATGGTTTTTTGCCGGTTACATCCCGCCCCTCGAGGAAGACTTTCCCTTCGGTGATCGGTCTGATCCCGGTCAGCGATTCTGCCAGCTCGAGCTGGCCATTACCCGAAACGCCTGCCAGCCCAACGATCTCGCCTGAATGCACCTCAAGGTTAACTCCACACAATCCTTCCACTCCGCGATCACTCTTGCAGCAGACATCCTCAAGCGCAAAGCGTACCTCGCCGACGTGGGGCTTCTCCGTACTCTTGATGAAGTCGATTTCGTGCCCCACCATCCACTGTGCCAACGTGTTTTGGGTCACATCGCAGGTGGGACGTGTGCCCACGTGGCGTCCGTCACGCAGGACAGTCACGCGGTCGCTGATCGAGATCACCTCGTGCAGTTTATGCGAGATGAACACCAATCCGTAACCATCGCTCAGCATTTGGCGCATGATCACAAAAAGCTCATCAACTTCCTGTGGAGTCAGAACGGCCGTGGGTTCGTCCAATAGTAAGATCGCCGCGCCGCGATAGAGCGCTTTGATGATCTCCACCCGCTGCTGCTGACCGACGCTGAGCTGCCAGATAAACGCGCCCGGGTCGATGCTCAGGTGATATTTATCCGCCAGCGCAATGATCCTCTCTGACACCCGATCGAGGTCTGTCAGCGGTTTCCGGCTTGAGGGCAAGCCCAATGCCACATTTTCAGCGACCGTCAGGGTGGGCACCAGCATGAAATGCTGATGAATCATGCCGATGCCCTGTTGGATCGCGGAGGTTGGCGAATTGATCTTCACCACTTTTCCGTTCACCAGGATCTCACCCGCGTCCGGATGGTACATCCCGTACAGGATCTTCATCAGTGTGCTTTTTCCAGCCCCGTTTTCCCCCAACAACGCATGCACCTCTCCAGCCCGCAGATCAAAGTTGACATTATCATTCGCCAGAACTCCCGGAAAACGCTTGGTGATCCCACGCATCTCAAGGGTTTCAAAGGCAACTTTTTCGCTGATAACCGGACTATTCTTTTGCATGCCTGTTCCTTTTCGGGTCAGGCATCACTGCCTGACCCGATTTTGAAAGTATTAACTACGGTTTGGGGATAACAATGCTGCCACTGTTGATGCCAGCAATGACTTCCTCAACCTTAGCCTTAATTTCATCGCTGAGTTGAACCTCGGGGTTGAGGGTGATCACCTGACCACCGTTCTGTAAACTGGCGGAGAAGGTCTTTCCGCCCATTGTCCCAGCGGCACGCAGCGCGATGATCTCACGCAGGATGCCTTCCCAGTGGTATACCTGGCTGGCAACCACGGTCTTGGGAGCAAACGCGTTTTGATCTGACTGGGTTCCAAACCAATAGAGACCAGCCTCTTCAGCCTTACCAATAGCGCCAACCACCATCTGAGCAGAACCGGTCAGAATGTCCGCGCCTGCCGCGATATGGGTGGTTGCAGCTTCAGCTGCCAGCGCCACATCCGAGAAACTGCCAATGTAGGTAACACGCACATCAATAGTCGGATCAACAGACTTTGCGCCCGCTACGAAACCGTCCACATACAGCTTGGCATCGCCGGTCTCGATCGGACCAACCACGCCAATGATCTTGGATTTGGTCAGCATGCCAGCCATGACACCATTCACATAACCGCCCTGATCTGAAGCGGCTTCATAGGCGTGCACATTCGGCATACCGAAGGTGTCCACCGTAGTTCCCCAGGCAAACACGGTTTCGGGGAAGTCCGGCGCGATTTCCTGCAAAGAGGAACCGTACTGAGAGCCATGAGCAATCACGATGTCGTAGCCTTTGGTGGCATAATCACGAATTGCGGCTGCGGCGTCATCAACAACGAACATGTTTTCGGTGAACGCATATTCCAAGCCATCGCCCATCTCCGCCTTCAAAACTAACAGGGCATCTGAAATACTTTGTGTGAAAGCCAGGTCATTGATGCTGCTTGGGGAAACAACTGCTACACGCAGTGGCTCGGTGGCAGCGGCTGGTGGTTCTGGTTCGGGGGTCTGCGCGCAGGCACCCAAAAACATCGCCATAACTAAAAGCACTGAGACTAAGGTAATTACTTTCTTCATTATTCTCCTTTTATTGTTAGGGGAGAGGCTTTTGCGCCATTCTCCCAAATTTTATCCTTCCCGCTCAAACACCTTGGTCAAGGCGGACGGACCCCGGCCTTTTGAGACGGAAAGGGTTAACACTAAGATAGTCAAGACGTACGGCATCATCACTGCCAACTCGGATGGAATGGGAATCCCGAGCACCTGGATCCAAAGTTGTAGCGCGTTGATCAAGCTGAAAAGCAGCGCGCCACCCAGGATACCGAATGGTTTCCAACTTCCAAAGTACACCAGTGCAACCGCGATAAAGCCCTGCCCGGCGGTCATGTTCTGCTGGAACACATTTAAGAGCGCAATCGAAAGCGACGCGCCGGCTATGCCCGAAAACACGCCGCCCATGATAACAGTCAGATACCGAATGCCTGCCACGCTCACCCCCAACGAGTCGGCTGCCTCGGGGTTTTCGCCCACTGCCCGGATCTTCAAGCCGAGCGTGGTCTTGTTGAGCACGAACCAGGCGACTGGCACCAACAAAAACGCCAGGTAGACCAAGGCATTCTGGTTGAAAAAGATCTCACCGATCACAGGGATCTTGCCCAGCAGCGGGACCGAAATCTTCTGAAAGCCCCTTACGCCCTCCACTGTTCCAACCAGCTTTTGGAAGAGCAAGTTGCTCATCCCCATGCCAAAAAGGTAGAAACCAATGCCGCTGATGCCCTGGGTGGCGTGCAAATTGACTGTGACAAACGCCATCGCCAGCCCCATCAAAGCGCCCACCCCCATGGCAGCCAGCACGCCGAGCCACACATTATTGGTTTTCAGCGTAACAAAAAATGCGACAAATGAGCCAAGGAGCATCTGCCCTTCCACCCCCAGGTTCAGGACGCCACTGCGCTGCCCAAACATCTCACCGATCGAAGCAAATAAATAGGGCGTTGCCAGGCGAATACCTGATGAGATAATTCCAATGATGACTGTGGCACTAAACAGATCCGAGATCATGCTTCACCTGCTTCCGGTGACAATTCGGGTTCGTCAGGGGATTGCGGATCAGCCCCGGATTGGCTCAGCCTGCGTTTTTGGCTGCGCCTGCGGAAGAACTCGCTGCTCACTACGAACACTACAACCAAACCATTCAACGCAGTAATCAACGCCGACGGCACCTGTACCACACGCTGCATGGCATTCGCCCCCACCAGCAGCCCGCCAAACAACACGGACGCGGGAATGGTGATCAGTGGGTGCAATTGTCCGAATAAGGCAGCAACAATTCCATTAAACCCGGCGTTTCCGGTAAAACCCGTAGCCGAGCCATCCGTGATCATGCGGTAATTGACACCATAGACCTGCAGCATGCCCGCCAGCCCGGCAAAGGCACCGCTGAGTAACAACGCCACCACAATATGTTTCTTGACGTCAATACCGCCATATTTCGAGGCTGGCTGGCTTTGCCCAACTGCCCGAATGCGATAGCCTAAGGTCGTGCGCCACAATAAAAAGTAAACTGCTACTGCCAGGAGGATTGCAATCAGAAGCCCCAGGTGCAACCGCGTGGGAAAGAGACGCGGCAGCCGATAGGCTTCGATCAGCCTTGCAGTCTGCGGAATCTGTGACGCCGCTTCCCTCTGCACCGGGTCGATCATCGGTCCACGCATTAAAAAGTTCATAATTTGCACCGCGATGGCGTTCATCATCACCGTGCTCAAGATTTCATTCACGTTGAAATACGCTTTCAGGATACCCGGAATGCCGCCCCAAATCATCCCGCCCAAAATTCCTAAAAGCATGGCGATGACGATCGCCAGCCAACCGGGCAAGTTGGTAAAAGTCAGACCAAACCAGGTGGAGAGGATTGCCCCAATGATCATCTGGCCTTCGCCGCCGATATTCGTGACACTACCGCGATAAGCGATACAGGTCCCCAAACCCACCAGGAGCAGTGGAATGGCTTTCACCAAGGTCTCTGCAAAGGCGTTGAAACTGCCAAACGCCCCTTCAGCCAGTGCGCCATAAGCTGTCACAGGATTTGCACCGAGAAGAAGCAGGAAAATTGCCCCAACCATTAAGGCTGCCAGGGTTGCAAAAATCGGCATCATTTGGTCAAAAATGGAACCTGCTCGGTCTTTCAATCGCAAATCCGCTGTTGCTTGTTTTGGCGGCATAGTCAAAACTCCAGATCGATTTAAGTGCTTGGGAAAAACCCCGTCTTACCTGATGGGTTCTCCTTCGCGAGGTACGGACAAGAATTATTGATCGATTCTACCAGTAAAGTACTGTAAACAGAGAAACAACTGTAAAGGTTGCGGTTTCTTGTCTTCTCTCACAGGCTTGATTATCGGTTGTATAATTTATTTCCTACTAACCTGGAGTTACTAACCAAGTCATGTAGGATTTGACTCACCAAAAACAAATTGTCTTTTTCGAGCCTAATTTACTGAGTTTTTTTGGAAAGGCCTTCGGTCATCTATGTCATCAATGAATCCTGCTGTAAAACCAAATCCCATCAAAAATCATGCGAGTGCAATCCTACATAACCGCTGGTTTTTCTTAGGAATCGGTGTCCTCATCATCAGCATTGTGCTCATGCTGACACTTGATATGCAACTTTATGCTGTCTCGATGGCGGCAGGGTTGATGGGTATCGCTTTGGCCGCATATTTCATTCTGCGCATTACGCTCCGTCCGGTTCAGTCCGAAAGTATGGCAGCCGCTGCTGCAGACATTCGTAAAGGAGCGCGTACTTACCTGACAAGGCAGATAAAAACCATTCTATCGGTGACGCCTTTCTTTGCCGCGCTGCTCTATTGGATCCTGGATTGGAAAGCAGCTGTTACCGCTGTGTTTGGCGTTCTAACCTCTCTATTGGCGTCCTACATAGGCATGAGCGTGTCCGTGCGCACAAATCTTCAAACTGCGGATATTGCCAACGAGGGAAAGCGAAGCCCATTCCGCGTGGCTCTCTTTGGCGGTTCGGTCATGGGTTTTTGCATCACAGGCCTGAGCCTGATCGTACTCTCCGTTTTATTCAGCATCTTCAAGGATCCAAACGCCTTGATCGGTTTCGCGTTTGGCGGTGGGCTGGCAGCCCTGTTTGCACAAATTGGCGGTGGCATTTTTACAAAATCCGCAGATATCGGCGCGGACCTGGTGGGCAAGATCGAGGAAAATATTCCCGAGGATGATCCCCGCAATGCGGCAGTTATCGCTGACCTGGTTGGCGACAATGTCGGCGACTGCGCAGGACGCGGCGCGGACCTCTTCCAAACCTTCAGCGACGACCTGGTCACCGGGTCGATCGTGGCTATTGCTATGGCTTCTGTTTATGGGCAGAAGGGGATCTTCTTCCCGTTCCTGATGCAGAGCGTGGGTATCTTCGCCTCCGCGATTGGCATTTTCGCCAGCCGGGAATGGAAACCGGGCATGGCTCCAGCCACGCAATTCAATATCGGATTATTTGTGAGTTCGATTTTGAGCATAATCGGTGGGCTGAGTGTAACCATGTTTTTACTGCATGATTGGATCATAGCCATCGCGGTCACCATGGGCGTGTTGATCACCACGTTCGCTTCCCTGAGCACACGCTATTACGCGGGCATGGAAGGCAAGCCGGTCAGGAACATAGCCAAAGCCTCCAACCGCGGCGCAGCCCTGAACTTGATTACTGGTATCGCTTATGGTTTGCAAAGCCCGGTGCTGCCCGTGGTCGTCCTGATGGGTGTGGTAATCGGTGTTTACACCCTTTCGGGGAACAGCCTCCTGGCGCTGGTGGGGGTCAACATCGGAACTGACCTGTTGATCACCTTTATCATGGCAGCAGATGCCTTTGGACCGATCGTGGATAACGCCGCTGGGATTGCAGGGATGGCACAAGCAGACAAGAAAGTGGTCGACAAACTTTCCCGGCTCGATTCAGTGGGCAACACGATGAAAGCGATCACCAAAGCTTATGCGATGATCTCTGGAACCGTGACGGCTTTCGTGATTTTCCTGACATTTTACAAACTCGCAGGCATTGACTCGATCGATGTCACCACACCTTTCAACCTCAGCTTCCTGTTTATCGGAGTCTCGTTGCCATTCTTGATCTCGTCGCTGGTGATTGGTTCAACCGCGAAAACGGCTGAAAGGATGGTGGATGAGGTACGCGACCAGTTCATAAAAAATCCAGATATTATCAAAGGCACTGTCAAACCGGATTATTCCCACTGCATCGATATTGCCACCCGCAACGCGCTGCGCGAGATGATCCTGCCCAGCGCGATCAGCGTTTTGGTGCCGCTCGCGATCGGATTTGCCTTTGGTATGAACGCCTTGGGAGCAGTGTTGGTCGGCTCGGTGGCTTGTTCCGCGCTCTTGGGACCATTCTTCAACAACACTGGCACAGCATTTGACAATGCCAAAAAGACCATCGAAGGTTTTGAACTCTCGCGAGGCACTCCTCAGCATATTGCGGCTGTGATTGGCGACACGGTTGGAGATTCTCTGAAAGACGTGGCCGGACCTTCGACCCTGATCTTCATGAAACTGATCGGCATGGCGTCGTTGTTAATTGTGCCGCTGATCAAGTAAATACGGTATCCACTTGCTTTGGCACCACGTTGATGAATCAATTTAGATGTGCTGCTTCGCGAGAATCTTTTTGTAGGGCGAGATTGAGGGCACCATAATAGTGAGATAAATGAGTGTTACGCGCCCTCAATCCGCCGTCAGAGTAATTCCAAATAGGATTTTACGGTTGATGGCGGATTGGAAGCAGACCAAGATCTCACATTATTACCAAAACAGTGCTTCCAATCTCGCCCTACAACTACTAAGTCTCGCCCCACAATAAAAACCAAAATCAGATCGCCACGTCGCTTCGCTCCTCGCGATGACGGAATGGGTAAGGTGGGTTGGCTGGAAAGATGTTCAGTTAGGTCGAGAAAATTTGACGCCATACTCTTCGAGCACGATGACCCACCCTTGTATCTTTATAGAGATCTCAATTACTCTTAACAAAGAGGTCAGTC
>CAYPBU010000032.1:0-22481 GCA_964409045.1 uncultured Anaerolineaceae bacterium
TGCAGCACGCCGAAGAAGCCGAACGCCTGGCTAATTTCGAAACGAATGACTGAAGCTAACCTGCCCTCTGCAATATGCTGCACCGATCAACCTTACCAGGTAGCGCTGATCTTGCTGGCGCACGTCCTGCAGAAACCCAAAACCTGGGTGTTGGCGCACCCCGAAACCCACCTCAATCCTGAACAAAAAGCGGAATTAGAGCGGTTAGTCCAACGGCTGCAGCAAGGCGAACCTCTGCCCTATCTCATCGGTAAGCAGGCGTTCTATGGGCTGGATTTTGGCGTCAGTCCGGCTGTGCTCATTCCCCGCCCGGAGACAGAACTCCTGGTTGAGGAAGCTCTGAACTGGCTGGAAAAGCACCCCGGTGCGCAGCACGCACTGGACGTCGGCACGGGCTCCGGCTGCATTGCCATAACGCTGGCTACGCGTAAACCCTGGCTCAGCATCACCACCACCGACCTCTCTTCCGAAGCGCTTGAAATTGCCAAACAAAACGCCGACACGCACCAGGTTGCCTCACAAATCACGTTCGTGAACGCGGATTTACTACCTCCCGGTAATCAACCTTTCGACCTTGTCTGCGCCAACCTGCCCTATATCCCCAGCGCGAAACTCGAGGATGTCAACACGCTCGGTTTCGAGCCAACCCTGGCGCTGGATGGCGGCGCGGACGGCTTACGCCTGATCCACCGACTGCTCAAGCTGCTCCCTCAGAAGGTGAATCGCCCTGCTTTAATACTGCTGGAAACCGAAGCTACACTCGGTGCGGAAACGCTCGCTCTGGCTCAAAATGCATTCCCACAAGTGGATGTCAAGCTGCTGAAGGACCTTGCCGGGCTGGATCGCCTGGTCCGGATTGAGATCCCATGAAAACCAAGCTTATCCCAGCCACCCACCCCGATGCTATTACGCTTGCCTGCGAAGTCATTCGCTCAGGTGGGCTGATCGCCTTCCCCACTGACACACTTTACGGTTTAGGTTGTGATCCCCACTTGCCAACGGCTTTGCAAAAAATATACGCAGCCAAAGGACGCTCCGCTTCGAAGGCAATCCCGGTGCTGATCAGCCGCGCAGACCAACTTGAGAGCCTGGTATCGGGTTTGCCTGAGCAGGCTGCAAGGTTGATGGAAATCTGGTGGCCTGGCGCATTAACGCTTGTGCTGCCTAAGCATCCCAATTTGCCTCCCGATCTGACCCCTTACCCCGGGCTGGCTGTGCGCATGCCAAACCATCCAGTCGCGCTTGCCTTGCTCGGTCAAACCGGCCCGCTTGCAGTCACCAGTGCCAACCTCTCAGACCACGAAAACCCGCGCGATGCCAAAGGGGTTCTTGCCCAGCTTGACGGATTGGTTGATCTGGTGTTGGATGGCGGAACCCTGCTGGGCAGGCAAGCCTCGACCATTGTTGATTGTATGGGTGATGAGCCCAAACTGCTACGTGAAGGTCCAATTCCATTCTCCGCGATCCTTGAAAGGTGGTATGCCGCATGACCCGACTGACAAATACCTGGCTGGATTTTGTGATCGACCCTGAAGCTGGCAGTTTTTTCCTAGATAGTTTACGCTTCCCGGGAGCCAGTCTGAAAAGCGCTCGCTATAACCTGGGTTTCGCCACTGAGGGTGACCATCCGGTGGTCAAGCTTGACTCGATCAACCGTGAACAGCGCGAAGACCCAAGACACGGCACTTTGGATGTTATCTCCGCGATATACAAAGCAGAAAAGGTTGATTTGGAATGGTTGGTGGAGTTCGCTCTGCCGGCTGACCAACCCTTTCTCCTGCAGCGCATGGAAATCCGCAACCACGCAGACCAGGTTTTTCATCCGGACAAAATGACCTTCGCTACGCTGCAGGCGGGCGAGCTGCATTTTTCGGCAAACCGACCCGAAAAGACCGCCTTTTACAGCAACGGATGGCAAAGCTGGTCACCCAGCGGCGCCTGGCAATACGGTGAAAAGCAACCACGCAGCTGGCTTAAGGGACTCTCGCACCCGATGCTCTATAACACAGGCACGCCCATACCGCAAAAACCATCCGAGTTTTCGTCCGATATGTTCGGCGCGATTATCGACCACGATGTCAAAGTCGGGTTGATTTGCGGATTTCTATCTCAAAAAGAGCAGTTTAGCTCGCTCATTTCCACCCTGCACCCCGAACCTGATCTGCAGGTCTGGGCTAATGCTGATGCAATCGAGCTCCGCCCCGGGGCGACCCTCAGCACTGACTGGCTTGCATGGCAATTCTTCGCCAGCTCGGATCCAGAGCCTTTCAAGGTTTATTTTCAGGCAGTCGCCCGGGAAAATGACGTCAAAAAACGCATGGAAACCCCGCTTGGCTGGTGCAGCTGGTATTACTATTTCCAGAAAATCACTCCTGCAGAGCTCAACAAGAACCTGCAAGCTGTAACCCAACTGAAATCCCAACTACCGCTCAGATTTTTCCAGATAGACGACGGATTTGAGCAGGATGTGGGCAGCTGGTTTGAGTTCGATCCCGAATTCCCGGAAGGAGTAACCGGTCTTTCTGAGAATATCCGCGGGGAAGGGCTGACACCCGGGATCTGGCTGGCACCATTCATCCTGGAGCCACGGTCAAAGTTGATCCGCAAGCATTCAAACTGGCTTCTCCGCAACCAAAATGGCCGCCCCATCAACAGCGGTTTCGTTTGGGGTGGGCTCGGTCGCGCGCTCGACCTCACCCAACCAGGCGCGCTTGGTTACGTGCGCGATGTGATCCGAACAGCCGTACAGGAATGGGGATTTCCTTATCTGAAACTGGATTTCCTCTATGCGGCTGCTTTGCCAGGCGCTCACCACGACCCCACAAAAACCCGCGCGCAGATCCTGCGCCAGGCTTTGGAGGTCATCCGCGAAGAAGCCGGCAGCGACGTGATTCTACTCGGGTGCGGATGCCCGATTGGACCGGGCATCGGGATTTTTGATATGATGCGCATCAGCGCGGACGTCAGCCCGGAGTGGGAACCCAACGCCTACGGCATAAAAAAGCCTTTCCTCAATGAGCCCAACATGCCTTGCGCCCGCAATGCCATTCAAAACATCATCACACGAGCGCCAATGGATCCGCATTGGTGGGTGAACGATCCGGACTGCCTGTTGGTGCGGGCAGATTCCCAACTGACCCTGCCCGAAGTGCAGTCGCTGGCAAGCGCTATCAGCCTTAGCGGCGGGGCAATCCTGATCTCGGACGACATGAGCAAGCTAAGCGAAGACCGGCTGCAGATTGCCCGGAGCCTGCTGCCAGTTTTACCCCCAAATCCACAGGTGGTTGACCTTTTTGACAAGACCATGCCTGCGGTGATGCGCCAGGTGATGCAGACGCCGGCTGGTGAGCGGCACGTTATCGCGCTTTTCAATTGGTCAGACGAGCCGCGGGATCTGGAGCTGAATTTACAGGCTTTCGGGCTCGACCAGAAAACATGGCTGATGCGGGAGTTCTGGACGGGTCAATGGGCGGAAGTAAGAGAGTTTGCCAATTTTTATGAGGTGCCGGCGCACGGCGTGCGGCTGGTGAGCCTTAGCCCAATTCAGGACGTTGCCTACCTTGGCAGCGAGTTGCACGTTTCGCAGGGGATCGAGCTGCAATCCTGGAAAAAGACGCGCACCAGACTCACTTTTGAGCTGGATTTGGGTCGTGAAGCAGAAGGCAGGATTTATCTCTACTGCCAATCCGCCCCATTAAAGGTTACTGTCGACGGCAAAGAGGTCTATTTTATCCAGGAAGACCCAAAACTGATCAGCATTGCGGTAAAGTTGGCAAAAGCCGTGAGCATAAAGGTTGCTTTCTAATCTTTCTGTTCATTCCTTTAATCTGTCACACCGTGCCCGTAGGGTATTGCGAACCTCCTTTGTGAAGATTAGTAGGGTGGGTTGGCGTCATTTATTGTTACCTACCTCAGTCTCGATATAGCCAACCCACCGCGGTAAGGTAAGCACATTTTTATGGGTTGGATCGCTGCGCAGGTAGCACTCTTTTTGGTGGGTTGGCTATTGCGATGTTCAGGTAGATAAAGGCAATGTGTCGCCAACCCACCCTACTAAGATATTGTGTTTGTACATAGAAAAAGTAAATCAATTACTACCTGGCTTGGCTAACTCGCAACGACAATCCTTCATGGTTTAAAATACAACCGCCCTTGAGAGGGCGGTTGTGTTGTCAGAGAAAGGGTTTACTTCTTTTCTTCGGGATCTACGGGGGCTGGCTCAACCACCGCAGAGGGTGATGCCATATCCCGGTTCTTGCGGGAGTGAGGGCGGTTCGCAGAGCGCTTGCGCAGAGCTTTCACCATGAAGAAGACACCAATCCCAAACGGAATGAGGAAGGGCAGGCAGGTAATGCCAAAGCGGATTAGGAAATCCACCAACCCTTGGAAACTGCGCACCAATTTCTCCAGTGACTCACGCACGACGCCCTGTGGCTTCCATCCACCAATTTCAATCGGCTGCAGAGATGCCTCAGCGACGAGTGTGATCGCGATGGAGGAAAGGTCGGCTGATTCTTTCAAGTAGTTGATGTGACCTTGCAACACCTCAATTTGCTCGCGGATATTGGTCAATTCGCGGAAAACTTCCATCGTGTTTGCCAGATCTGTGGTGTTCTTCATCAGTTCCATCAGCTGCGCTTCAGCCGCTTTGAGGTTGCGCAAGCGCGATTCTGAGTCGACGAAATCGGATGTTACATCCTGCCCGGATTGACTCTCGGAGATGACGCCTTCCGTGCCATTAGCGCTCATGGCACGAATTTCAGCCAAGGTCGCGTCCAGCTTTTCAGCAGGAACCCGAATGGTGATGGTAGCTTTGTCGTAGGTACGACCAGTATTGTAGTCCTGGTCTCTCCAGGTGTATGAATTCACCACAAACCCGCCCAAGCGGGTTGCCATTGCGGAAACTTCCTTCATGGATTCGTTGGGTTTGGCTACTGAGACGGTAATCTCAGCGGATTTGAGTACCACTCGTTCGGTCTGAGCCTGCTGACCAACCGCATCATAAACGGTTCCACCCTCATTCTTGGCTCCGGCTTCTTCTGCAACAGGTGCGCCATAATCTGGCATGGCAGCGGGAGCTTCGGACGGCGTTGTGATTGCATCCCTTGAGGCGGAACTACAGGCGGACAACATTAGCATCGAAATTAGGGCAATTAACAAAATCTTCTTCTTCATTCTGACTCCTTTTGGTTAATTCTTCCACCCTAATGACGAAATATTGATGGTTTTGTTCCTGCGAGGTCAAATTCCCTGGCTGAGTCGCGAGGCATGCCTGGATGGAATGCCCAAAGCATGGATGCGCTGTTGAACAGGTTCCACGTCATACGCCACACGCCTGAAAAGCCAGGTGTCTTCCTGATCATCCCAGATGACGTAAGCCGCTTTTGGATTGTGGTCGCGCGGCTGACCCACCGAGCCTGGGTTCAGGATGAATCGCTTGTTTGATCGCCATCGGTCGGCGTTTTGCGGGGTCAGGATTGTCGGACGACCACCGGGATTTTCCACAAAGATGGAAGGGATGTGGGTATGTCCAATTAGGCAGATTTGGGTTTGATATTCGGAGAAGTTCTCATTAGCGACGCGCGAGTTGACGACGTATTCCCAAATTGGGTCGCGTGGGCTGCCATGCGCCAGGGTTATCTGACCCTCTTCAATCACGATATCCAGTAGTTCCAGAAAATCGTGTGACGCCTGGCTGAGGAGTTCCGACTGGATGGTGACTGCCCGTGCAGCCTGGTCATTGAAGGCGCGCAGGTCAATGAAACCCATCAGGGCTGCATCGTGATTGCCCATGATGCAGCGCAGCCCAGGCTGCTCGCGCAGCAGGGAAATACATTCGTTGGGGTCTGGCCCATACCCAACCACATCTCCCAGGCACCAGACCCGGTCGTAATCGCCAGCGTCAGCAAGCACAGCTTCCAACGCAGTCAAATTTGCATGGATATCCGAAATAATGAGTGTCCGCACTGAGTTATGGGATGCTAAACGTAAAGCTCCACTCCCCCCCTTCGATATTCACCAGTGAGCTTGTGCCCATAAGGACAATCCAGGAATTGCCAGGTTTGAGCAAAAATGGATTGCCCATCCCATCAAAAAACTGGATCGGCTTACCGGAGTCTGGGGCTTTCCAAGTTATCTCATAGGCTTTGCCATCGCGAAACGCTGTCGCAGGCAGTCCGTCTGTGTTGCCAATCAAATCGATGCTGTGAAGCGTCGTTTTAATCTCAGCATAAGGAGCATTAATGACAATTACGTTGGAAAAGGTGAGTTGTTCGCCAGTATTCTGATCAATCGAGGCACTGTAGACATTACTGGTGGTTTCGTCCATCGCAAAGCGCAGGTATTTGCCGCTGGTTTCATCGTAAACAAACTCGCTCCCCTCACCCGCCCCGAAGGTGATCCAGGCACTTGCGCCAGCTTCACCACCATCCGGCGCTGTCTCGCGGAATGCCATACCGCTCAGATCTGGATTGTCGAGGGCGTAGCCCTGGTTGTTGAAGTATTGTGACAGCGCGGCTGAATCCCCGAAAACACTATAAACCAGGTTCCGTCCGTCATCGCAGACGCCTGGGCACAGGTATTTATCCACAAAGAAACGACCAGGAATGTAGTTCCAGAGATAAGGCAACACGTCGTTGCCGTCTCCGCCGGTGGAGCCAACCACCGCCTGGTATAGACTGCCAAGGTGGCCGTCCACTCGGCGAATAGAGCGCACAGGTCCGATCCGGTCGCTGTCTTGCCCGTAATAGAGCGCCGCAAACCGGTTGGCACCCCAACCGATGTAATATTCAAAAATCAGATCAGCCTTCGAAAGACCCCACTGTGGTTGATAGTCAATTTGGTGATTGGAAATTTTTATTATCACCGGACGGCGATGAAGCAGCTCAGGGTTTTCAACCTTCAGACCCGTCAGCGGGTTGACGCCATCGGGGTAAGTGTCCGGACCCACAGGTGCAGCCACGGTTGGACTGGGTTCGGTGGTAGGAGTCGGAGTGGGCTCAGGGGTCGGCGTGGCGCTCGGCAGCACAGTATCAGTCGGTTTGGTCGAGAAAACAGCAGTGACCGTGCCTGCGATAGCGGTTCGTTCTGCATCCGTCAACGTCGGGGCAACCGGGCTGACACAAGCGCTCAACAGTAAGCTCATGGCGAGCAAAACAAGCATGATTCCTGGTGTTTTTTTCATGGCATCCATCCTTGAACAGTGAAATTGTACTCCATTATTAAGGGCAGGTGTCGCGCGTATAGATTACTGGCTTTGCGGGTAGTACCTCGCAATTCCTTTTTCAAGAGCACTAACGCAGCAAGAATGGTAAATATTGCAGCACTTGCTTCGAACCCATCAAAGCAAACTCACTGAGGTGGCAGACAGGCAGGCTGATCCAATTCTCAGACAAGTTCCGCGTGGTCGTGCCACCCGGGCAACTTGTTGCGGCATCCTCCCAAATGTTGCTGGCGCCATTCCAATAATATAACCCCAGCGAGTCCTCACGCACACCGACCAAATCGCTCTCACTGTATGAAATCCTCATGTTTACGGGTAGATTAAATTGGGTGATTGGATTATTGAGGGTGTTAAAGGCTGACAGGTCAAAATTGACGCCGGCAAATTCAAGCTCACCAGCGGGATGACCGGGAACGCGTAAGGGGGTGTATTCCAGGTAAAAATCGACGCCTGCTGCCCCAGCTGGAACGGTAATAAGCGTCCTGCCAGAGTAGCTGAGGATGGCTCTGCCTGTCGCGTTGGATATGTATTCCCTCTGCCACTGGGTCATAAACCAATCGGGATCTTTGATAGCCAAAAAACTGGCTGGCGGCTCTGTGGCAGGCACAGTCAGACGGTTATATCCGAGGTTCAGCTCGTAACCTGCGCTGCAAGGGAAGGTTAGGTCATCCGGCTGACACAATGTGACCAGGTTGGTGAAGCTGGCAGGTACATATCCACTCAGTTGATTGCCACTTAGGTCCATATGGATAATTTTGTCGAGATTTCCCAATGCCGATGGAATTGTGCCGCTGAGTTGGTTGTTACTAAGGTCGAGGAAATAAAGATTGTTCACGAGATTGCCGAGCGTCGCTGGAATTGTCCCGGTCAGTTGGTTGTCCTGCAGGTAAATAAGAGTAAGTTTTCCCTGACCCAACTGGGAAGGAATAGTACCAGTCAACTGGTTGGAATCGAGGCGCAAATACCCCAGAGACAGTAGATTCCCAAGCTGGTATGGGATCGTGCCAGAAAACTGATTCTTTTCGAGATACATCTTCGTAAGTTTTGAAAGATTTCCCAGGGATGTTGGCAAAGAGCCGCTAAGCTGGTTATTGTTTAGTTCCAGGTACTGTAAATTGGAGAGATTGCCTAGCTGCGAGGGGATCGAACCAATCAGTTGATTCTCGCTCAAGTCCAGGAACAACAGAGAAGTAAGCCCACCGAATGAGGCAGGGATGGAACCGGTTAGCTGACAGCCATCGATATAGATTGCCTTGGCTTTAGTCAGGTTGCCGAGTTCAGGTGGGATCGAACCTGAAAGGAGGTTATCTCTAATTAACAAGTATTCCAGGTTGGTTAAATTCCCCAATTCCGGAGGGATGGTTCCGGATAACCGGTTACTATAGAGTGCGAGACGGGTCAGATTGCTGAGATTTCCAAGTTCTGGCGGGATCGATCCGTGTAGCTGATTCCATCCGAGATCCAGCGATGTGAGTTGAGACAAATTTGCAAGCTCAGCAGGAATCGTTCCGCTTAATTGGTTTGATGACAGCTGCAGATCCAGCAAGGTAGTCATGTTACTCAAAAATAGCGGCACTTGTCCGGATATTTGGTTAGTGCTGAGATCCAATATCTGCAGATTACTCAAATCACTCATCTCTTCGGGCAAGGGTCCACTGAGGAGATTACCATTGAGTTCCAGCTTTGTCACATGCCCACCCGAGACGGTCACACCAAACCAACTGTCGACTGCAGTCGTCTCAAGCCAGTTGGTGTGGTCAGTCCAGCCTGAACCATTGGTGCTATTGAAAAACGCGACAAGCGCTTCACACTCCCCAACCGGCACATCGCTCACCTGTCCGCAATCGATGGTGTTCACGCCAGGATCGGGTTCAATAAAGTGAGCATTAGTGGGTGTGGCATGGAAAACTAACAGAATAAGGGCTGCAACAACAAGATACCGGCTGAAGCTTTTCATATTTTTGATTCCTCGAACTGGAAAATGTAAATTATTGAAACAAAAGTATACTACCGTGCCTTCTAAATTGCGGCGATTTGATGATTTTCTTTAGTATAGTTGTTCGCTTTTCAAGCATTGGAAGTTAATTTCTCTTGATGCCAATGAAGCTTACGTTTTTACCTGTCACTAAAATCGGTGTAATAAACAAAGCAACCGCCTTGAAGCGGTTGCTTTTGCAAAACACATTTAAACCCGGGGGAACGAGATTATCCGCCAAAGGCCCGGTCGGTCAGGCTGGCGCCGACGTTGAAATATTGCGCGTCGGGGTGATGCAATATGATCGCTGCGGTGGATTGCTCCGGCACCAACTGGTACGCAGAGGTCAGGCTCATGCCAAGCTCCTGCTCAGCCGGCAGCAATTCGAAGACTTTGGCGTGGTCCTGCAGCTCCGGTATGGAAGGATAGCCCCATGAATAGCGCAAACCCTGCTCGGGTGCCATTTTGAGCTCCCGGCGGATCTGCTTGTGTAGGTAATCCGCAGTCGCCTCAGCCAGCTGCACTGCCAGCCCATGGAAGAAGAAGCCTTCCGAATACTCAGCTGCCGCATCCAGCGCTTCAAAACGCTCGGTCGCTTCCTTACCAACCGTCACGACCTGGAAAGCAACCATGTCCATCACGCCCAAACTGAGCGGCATGAAATAATCCGCCAGGCAGAGTTGTTCGCCTGCTGGCTGCCGTGGGAAGGTGAAACGGGTCAATTCACGCAAATCTTTGCCAAGCGACGCCGGGTCGAAGACGATCAGGTCGTTGCCCTCAGATGCCGCAGGCCAGTAGCCATAGACTGCCTGGGGTTTGTACCAGCCTTCTTTTTCCCCTTCCACCAGCATGCGCAGCCTGCGGGCGTCAAATTCGAGCTGCATCTTATCCCATGCTTCGCCCTTCAAGCCCGTCCCGCCCCAATTCATGCGGTACAGTGATTTGATGTCGAGGTGGGTCGCTACGGTCTGCAAGGGTAAATTCCGCACCACTCTCGGTCCCCATTTGGTAACTTCAGGGATAAACTCTGCCGGTTTGACGCTGATCGCCCTTTCCGTTACAGTGGCTAGGCGTTCTACTTTTTTCTTGCCAAATTCCTGGTCGGCTTTTTCGTAAATCGTTGCAAGCAAAGCGGCCTTGCGGGCAGGATCGGAAAGCTGATCCATCACATTTAAGCCCTCGAAGGCATCCTTGCAGTAGAAAACGCCGCCCCGATAATATTCTCCGCTTTCAGTTTTCAAGATGCGCCGCCCGAATGCCGGATTAATCGCCGCGCCACCAATCAGCACAGGGATGTCCAGCCCGCGTCGCTGCAGTTCATTGATGATCAGTGCCATTTGCTTGCTGGTGGAGACCAAAAGCGCGCTCAAGCCAATCGCGCTGGCTTTTTGCTCGATCGCCGCAGAAATGATCGTCTCCATTGGCACCTGTTTGCCCAGATCAACCACTTCATATCCGTTGTTCGAGAGGATCGTGCGCACCAGGTTCTTACCGATGTCGTGTACGTCGCCGAAAACGGTCGCGATCACGAGTTTGCCTTTGGAGAGACCTTCCTGTTTATCCAGGTAATTCTCGAGGTGATTTACAGCCTTCTTCATAACCTCAGCCGACTGCAATACAAAGGGCAAAATGAGGTCGCCCGCGCCAAAGCGATCGCCCACTTCTTTCATTGCGGGCAGTAAAACTTCATTCAGAATCACCACCGCCACCGCCCCCTTGGGCTGGTCTGCGTGCTCTTCGAGTATAGCGTCGATATCTTCTTCAATGCCAGCTTTGTGCCGGCGCAAAACTTTCTGGAACAACCGCTCGCTGGTCGTCAACCCCTCAAATGGGTCTGCTTTGCCAGTTTGATCTTCGTCACTCGTGACAATGGAGTCAAAGTAGGCGATAAAGTCAGGAAGTGCCGCGTCAGAGCGGTTAAAGATCAGATTTTCTGCCAGCTCACGTTCGTTTGCGGGGATTTCCGCGTAAGGCTTGACCTGGGCGGGATTGACGATTGCCATATCGAGCCCGGCTTGAACGGCATGATAGAGAAAGACGCTGTTGAGCACCTTGCGCGAGGCAGGAGAAAACCCAAAAGAAACGTTGCTAACGCCCAGGGATGTGTGTACTCCTGGAAGTTCATTTTTGATCTGGCGAATACCTTCCAAAGTTTCAATCGCCGAGTCACGGTAGATTTCCTCACCCGTTGCGAGGGTGAATGTCAGGTCGTCGATGACGATGTCTTCAGGGCGCAAATCATACTCTGCAGCCAGCTCCACCAGGCGTTTGGCAATCTGCAGTTTGCGTTCAGCAGTCTTTGCCATGCCCTCTTCGTCAATCGTGAGTGCCATCACAGCCGCGCTGTGCCGCTTCGCAAGCGCAAAAATTCGGCGTGGTTTAGCGTCGCCCGCTTCAAAATTGGTGGAGTTGATCAGGCAGCGCCCTGGCGTGGTCTCGAGAGCGGCTTCAACTACATCTGGTTCGGTGGTGTCGATCACCAGGGGAACAGGCACTTCCAGCGTCAGGCGCTTCACCAACCGGCGCATCATGTCTGCTTCGTCGCTGCGCTCGGTCACCGCGACACTAATGTCGAGGGCGTGAGCGCCAAAGTCCACCTGGTCGCGAGCAATCTGCAGCATGCCGTCGTAGTCCTCTGCCATCAGCAAGCGCTTGAAAGCTCGGGAACCCTGGGCATTGAGACGCTCACCAATCACGAAAGGAGCAGGCTGCTGTTCAAGCGTTACAGCCTGGACAGAAGATGCCAGGGAAGCAACCGCGGCGGGCTCATTTTTCAAGGGTGTGATGCCTGCAATTTTCTGGCTCAGAGCCAAAATGTGCGCGGGTGTGGTGCCACAACAACCACCCACCACACGGATGCCATAACTGCTGACATAATCCGCCAGGGCGGTGGAAAACTCTTCCGCCTGCATCGGGTAAACTGCATCCCCGTCGACGTTCATCGGCAGACCAGCATTCGGGATGCAGGAAATTGGCAATTGAGAGTTCTCACTCAAGTATGAGATGGCTCCCCGCATGTGCTCCGGACCAGTGGAACAGTTCAGCCCGACCACATCCACGCCCATGCCCTCAAGAATTGCAAGCACCGCGGTGATATCCGTTCCCAACAGCATTTTGCCGTTGATGTCGAGCGTGACCTGTGCCTGGATGGGCAACCAGACGCCTTCATCCTCAAACGCCAGGTGGATGCCGTTGATGGTGGCTTTAACTTCAAGAATATCGTTGGAGGTTTCGATTAAAAGCAGATCCGCGCAGCCGGCAATCAGACCGCGCGCTTGCTCGCGGAACAGTTCCACAAGCTGGTCGAAACTGATGTTGGACATCTCGGGATCGTTGGTGGAAATGAGTTTTCCGGAAGGTCCGATGGAGCCGGCAACAAAGCGTGGTTTTTCAGGCGTGCTGTATTCATCGGCAGCTTCGCGAGCGATCCGTGCCGCGGCAAAGTTGATGTCGTGGGTTTTGTCAGCCAGGGAATAGTCTGCCAGGGTCAGTCGGTTTGCCCGAAAGCTGTCGGTCTCGACTACGTCAGCGCCGGCTTCCAGGTAGGCCTTATGAATCCTGGAAATCGTCTGGGGGGATGAGAGAGAGAGGTAGTCATTACAACCCAGGTAACGTTCACCACCAAAATCCACAGCAGTTAGCTTCTGCAGCTGCAACATGGTGCCCATGGCACCGTCGAAGATCAAAACGCGTTTGTCGAGCTCTCTGAGATAAGCATCTTTTTTGGTCAGTTTTTTATCAGTCATCATAGCCACCTTTTTAAAAATACCTCACTTGGAGGTATCCCTTCACAGTTCATTTGCCCGACTCTTGCAACATCCCGAAGAGAGAATATCGAGTAATGCGAGTTTATCATATTAAGGATTGCGCTTCAATTTGTTCAGGTTGTACTGAAACTTGTTCTCGCCGGTCTCCTGACCGTGCGAGGTTCTTGACCGCCAGGTCTCCAGAATTCTTCCTCAAAGATGAATCCAACCCATGATCAATCAAATATAATTATGTCATGGATAGCTATAAATTCATCGACGGTATCTATATCTATTTTGTCACTTTCACCGTTGTTGACTGGCTGCCAATTTTTACCAGACCCGAGCCAATAGAGATTGTTAACAACAGCCTGCAATTTTGTCATGCCAACAGGCAATTACGCATCCATTCTTATGTAATCATGCCAAATCACATTCACC
Source organism: uncultured Anaerolineaceae bacterium (assembly GCA_964409045.1). Lineage (GTDB taxonomy): Bacteria > Chloroflexota > Anaerolineae > Anaerolineales > Anaerolineaceae > Mesolinea. Next base: position 13,385 of record CAYPBU010000032.1, read on the forward strand.
TCATCATTTCCGACGAAAATTACGATAACGAACGGTTAGGTAAGACTTTGGTAGATTTCCGTAAGTTTACAGGACACAAGCTTGCGGATTACATTGATGCAAACCTCTCAGAATCGCTTGCCCAATCAATACGCGCTAATCAGTTAACCGATCGAATCCGTCAGATTTGGAAGTCCGGTTGGCATGCCGAAGCGCTGTCTACGGAGAAGTTTTTGACACAAAAAGTTAATTACATTCACGAAAACCCAGTACGAAAGGGATTAGTCAAATTACCAGAGCATTGGCCGCATTCATCAGCCGGTTATTGGATTAACGGCGATGAGCCTGAAATTCCAATCACTCTTTTTGGGTAAGCATAATGAAAAACCTCGCACGGTGAGGACACCGGCGAGAACGGGGGGGACATCGGCGAGCCCGGGGAACACCGTCAAGAACAGGAGCAAGAAAAGATTCAATCCTTCCGATCACCTTCAATTGGTAGTTTTCGGTCATAATTCTCCAAATTGACAATCTTATTCTGCAATCATACCCCGTTAATAAAATGAGAAGTAATGTATAATTTCCTCATGGAAGATAACCAAAACCAGCCTATCCCCTTTAAGTTTTATTTACCCGGCATGTTAGTGCTCATCCTCATCGGAGCGATCGGGATCGGATTGATCCTTACTCTGACTTTGCCCACGATCGGTCCGCGTTGGTTGTTTTTCTTCTTCATTGTCATCTTCGTGACAGGATTATTCCTGCCCTTCACCTGGTTCCTCAACCTGCGTTTCCCTTCCGATCCCCCTGCCCCGCCCCAGGTGATCATCCGCCAGGCAGCCTGGTTTGGTATCTTCGCCGCGTTAATCCTCTGGCTGCAAATGGGTCGGGTTCTGACCGCACCGCTGGGAATCATCATGGCAGCAGTCTTGGTCCTGGTGGAGTTCTTGATCAGGCTCTGGGAACGCAGCCGCTGGAAACCTAACCCACAAAGCAACTGATCATGGTCTCCCTGCGCGATATCCCCTCGGTAGACCAGATTCTTCAAAACCCACTCACCGAGAAACTGCTGGGTTCCTTTGGGCATGATTGGACCGCCCTGGCTATCCGGGAGGTGCTCAGTACAGTCCGTGAGCAGCTTAAAACTGGCAAACCCTGCCCTTCTGATGAAGTTCTAATTTCCATGGTCAGCCACGAGCTTGAAACCCAGGCAAAGTTGAGCTTGCGCCCAGTCATCAACGCGACCGGCGTCATTCTCCACACCAACCTGGGGCGGGCGCTGCTCTCTGAGGACACCCTCGCCCAAATACAAGCAGTCGGTGCCTCGTACAGCACGCTTGAATTCGACCTTCACGCCGGCAAACGCGGCAAACGCGATGTGCACGCCGCCGACCAACTGATCCGGCTGACTGGCGCGGAAGCTGCCCTCATCGTCAACAACAATGCAGGCGCAGTTCTCCTCGTTCTCAGCGCGCTAGCCAAAAGCAAAAAAGTAGCCATCTCGCGCTCTCAATTGGTGGAAATTGGCGGTGGATTCCGCATCCCGGATGTGATGAAGCAATCCGGCGCGAAACTGATCGAAGTCGGCACAACAAACCGCACCAACATCGCCGATTTTGAGGCTGCAATTGCAGAAGGCACAAAGTTGCTCCTCTGGGCACACCAGAGCAACTTTCAAATCGTCGGGTTTTCGTCCAGCCCCGAAATCGCTGAGCTTGGCAACCTGGCACACCAACATGGCTTGCCGTTAGTGGTGGATCTGGGTTCAGGCGCGGTCGTAGACACATCCCGCTTCGGCCTGCGCCACGAGCCAACCGCCATGGAAGTCCTGACTGCCGGTGCGGATGTGGTCTGCTTCTCGGGCGATAAATTGCTGGGGGGACCACAATCTGGCATTATCCTCGGACGGGCTGACCTGCTTGAGAAGATTCGCAAACATCCGCTCTACCGTGCGCTCAGAGCCGACAAGCTTTGCCTTGCCGGGCTAAACGCGACCCTTCTGCATTACCTCAAAGGCGAAGCGGAAGAGAAAATTCCGCTGGTTCGGATGCTTGCGCTGAAGCCCGATGAGATCAAATCCCGGGCGGAAGCCTGGATTGCTGAATTGGGCTACGGCAGCCTGGTTGAAGGTCGCTCCACGATCGGCGGAGGAAGTCTGCCTGGTCAGGACCTGCCCACCTACCTGTTGGCTTTGCACTGCAAGTCCACCCCCAGGGCAACGGCTGCCTTACGTCAGCAAGATCCGCCAATCATCGCGAGAGTGCAGGAGGATTTGCTGCTGCTCGACCCCCGCACCATCCTTCCCTGGCAGGATAAAGACTTGCTTAAGGGGTTAAAATCAATTGAAAACTACGTCGAGGTACAAGCATGAAACAGGATTTGGACACACTCGTCAGTAAATTTGGCGCGGATGCGCTTTGGATAACCGGCGCGGCTCAACACAACCCCGCCATGGTGTATCTCACCGGCGGTGCACACATCACTGGCGCTGATCTTTTCATTCGCCCTGGTCAGCAGCCCATTCTCTGCCACGGCATGATGGAGCGCGACGAAGCCGCGAAAACTGGTTATGAACTGCTCAGTTATGCTAAATTCCCGATCACCGATTATCTCGAAAAAGCCCAGGGAGACCTTCTGGAAGCTTCCGCTAATCGGTTTGCGGACATCTTGAAGGCAATCGGGTTGGTGAGGGGCAAGGTCTTGCTCTATGGCGTTGTTGAGTTTGGTCAGCAGTTCGCTTTGATGAAACGGCTGCAAGAACTGATGCCCGAGCTTCAGCTCAGCGGTGATTTTGACGGCAGCATTTTGCTCGAAGCCCGCGCTACCAAGAGCACAGATGAGATTGCCCGTATTCGCCACATGGGGCAAGTCACCACCGGCGTTGTCAAACGTACCCAGGATTTTCTGACCGGTCACAAGGTACAGGACGAGACTCTGGTCAAAGAAGACGGCAGTCCGCTTACAATCGGAGACGTAAAGTCCTTGATCAATCTTTGGCTGGCTGAAGCTGGCGCTGAAAACCCCGAGGACACCATTTTTGCCATTGGTCGGGATGCCGGCGTCCCCCACAGCAGCGGCACACTCACAGATCCGATAAAACTCGGAAAAACCATCGTCTTCGACATCTACCCCTGCGAGGCTGGCGGCGGATACTTCTACGATTTCACCCGAACCTGGTGCCTTGGTTATGCGCCTGAGGCAGTCCAGAATGCCTACAACCAGGTCAAGTCGGTTTATGAGCAAATCGTCGCGGAGCTTGAATTCGGTGTGAACCCTGCGCGCTACCAAACACGCACGTGTGAACTCTTCGAGGGCATGGGGCATGAAACCATCCGCCAAAACCCGCAGATTCAACAAGGATATATCCACAGTCTCGGGCATGGAGTTGGTCTGAATGTGCATGAGAAACCCTGGTTTGGACGCGAAAAAGACCCAACCAACCTCTTGCAGGTCGGTTCTGTCTTTACGCTCGAGCCGGGCTTATATTACCCTGAGCAAGGATTTGGCATTCGCTTGGAAGACAGTTGGTTCGTCCGCGAGGATATGGGCTTTGAAAAATTCGTGGACTATCCGATGGAACTGGTTTTACCGATGAGAGGAGCTTAGCATGAAAAAGGTCAATATGCGCGTTTTAGGAATAGAAAGCTCCTGCGATGAAACCGCCGCCTCGGTTGTTGAAAATGGCAGGGTGATCGAGAGCAGCATAATCGCCAGCCAGGTGGACTTGCACGCGCAATTTGGCGGTGTCTACCCGGAACTGGCTTCGCGCGAGCACGTCAAGGCTGTGCACGCAACCGTAAACGAAGCCCTGCAGCAGGCACACATGGGGCTTGGCGACCTGGATGGCATCGCGGTGACCCGCGGTCCGGGTCTGGCCGGCTCGTTGGTGGTGGGCGTTAACCTCGCCAAGGGTCTGGCTCTTTCGGCAGACCTGCCCATCGTAGGGGTCAACCATCTCGAAGGGCACCTCTACTCAGCCTGGCTGTATCAATCCGGTAGCAAACCTACTCCTGAGCCGAAATTCCCCTTGGTGGCGCTGCTGGTTTCAGGCGGGCATACCGAGCTCGTCCTGATGCGTGATCATTTGCAGTACGAAATGCTTGGCGGAACCAGCGATGACGCCGCCGGCGAAGCCTTCGACAAAGTGGCACGCCTGCTCGATCTCGCCTACCCCGGCGGTCCATCAATCCAAAAAGCCGCTATGCAGGGTAATCCGCGGGCATTCAACTTTCCCAGGGCGCGGTTGAGTGAACCCTGGAGTTTCTCGTTCAGCGGGCTCAAAACCGCGGTTTTACGCACGGTGGAAGAGTTCAAATCTGCCAAAAAACCGCTTCCTACGGCGGATATCGCCGCTAGTTTCCAGGCAGCTGTCGTGGGGGCTCTCTTTGAGAAAACCATCGGGGCAGCCCGGGAATTTGAGGCAAGGGAAATCATTGTTGCAGGCGGCGTCAGCGCCAATAAAGCCCTGCGCGAAGCCTTTCGTTCTCAGACCGAATTCCGGGTACACATACCGCACATCAGCCTTTGCACCGACAACGCTGCCATGATCGCCGCTGCCGGCTACCGGCATTTTGTCGTCGATGAAGCGTCCAACCTGGACTTTGACGTGCAGGCAAACTGGTCGCTGGCTGCTAAAGCCTGAACGAAGAACCCACTCACTCGATGAAACCAAAGGAGCAAAAATGGACGTAAAAGTAACCTGGAATCAAGAAATGGTATTCACCGGCGCCGCTTCATCTGGAAACGAAATACCGCTGGATACTTCACTTTCCGCAAGCGGGCAATATAACGGCTTCAGTCCAATGGAACTGCTGGCAATTGGTACAGCAGGATGCTCGAGCATGGATGTGGTATCAATCCTTCGCAAGAAAAAGGTGCCGTTCACAGCTTACGAATGCAAGGTACACGTGGAGAGCGTCGAGGATCAGCACCCGAATGTGTTTAAACTGATGGAATTTGAATACATCCTGACGGGTAAGGGCATCAATCGGGCGGACGTGGAACGCGCTGTGCAGCTTTCCGAAGATAAGTACTGCCAGGGGATTGCCATGATGCGCAAAACTGCCGAAATCCGCACCAAGATCACCATCATCGAAGAATAAAGGTCAATTCGAATAAAAATTCCGTTAGGGAAAAATTGAGGTAGCGTAGGGGCACGGCATGCCGTGCCTTCCCTTGTGCCCTGGCGTCGGCTGGAAGACAGGAGAACGTGATGATTTCTCGTCAACAGTAAACAAAATCAACCATGGTACTCGTAGGGCGATATTGGAAGCACATCAAACATCATCACACGAAGACTCTATTGTGCTTCCAATCCGCCACCATGCCATCAATCATTTTTTTAATAGAGTTCAGCAACTCGGATCACATTAAGCGGCGGATTGAGGGCACAGTACATGTTCTCATCACATTTTTCACAGTGCCCTCAATCTCGCCCTACGAATGCTTTACATCTCGGTAGAGGCTCACGGTCGTGCAATTACATCTGCAGCACATAGTCTGTTTACTGGTAAAATCGCAGGGTATGATAGGTCGCAGGTTACTCTTCGCAATTCTCCTAATCTCACTCGTCGCCAGCTGTACAAGCCGGCCGACTGAGACTGCCCTCCCCGAGCCTACCGCACTCCTTGAACCAAGCCCAACCCTTGAGCCAAGCCCAAGTCCCACTCTTGCGCCAGCGCAATGGCAATTGCCGCCCTTGCCCGAAAATCGCACGCATTACAAGCTGGATCTGATCCTCAACTACTACACGCATTACGGTGCAGTCACCGAAGTGATCACTTACACCAACCGCAGCAGCCAAAACCTGGATGAGATCCATTTTGTTGTTCCGCCACGCAATTTTGAAGGCAGTTACGACCAGTCCGACCTGCGCGGTGATCGCGTTGCTGGTTTCAGGGAAGATGGCATCCATACCCTGGTGAGCCTGTCCTCACCTCTTTTGCCCGGCGAAACCACTACCTTTACCTTCAGTTTCAGGCTTTACTTCCCACTACAACAAGGTATTTATGGCTACACCACCCAACAAACCAACATCTCGGATTGGTACCCTTTCATCCCGCCTTACGATGAAGAACAAGGGTGGCTGGCGTACGACCGGGTGGTGGATCAGGACAATATCATCGTGGGCGAATCGATTGTCAACGAATTCAGCGATTTTGACGTGACTCTCACCCTGACCGACCGCGCGGAATTGATCGAGGTCGCTGCCAGTTCCCCCGCCAGTGGATCGAACGGAAAGTATTCCTACCACCTCGAGGGTGCGCGTGGTTTTTCGTTCTCCGTCAGCGACAGTTACTTCGAGTATGAGATCGTTCAGGATGGGCTTCGCATTCGCTCGTATGTCTTCATGAACAACATCGAGACCGGTAAAGCCGTCACCCAACTCGGCGCCAACGCCATGAAACTTTACGGCAAGCTTCTCTACCCCTATCCGCACGAAATGGTTTCAATCGTGGTCGGCGATTTCCTTCACAACATGGAAATGGACGGCATGGTCATGATCAGTTATGGCATCTTCGACTTCTATGATGGAACGCCAAAGACGGATCTGGTGCTTATGACATCGCACGAACTGATGCACATGTGGTTCTACGGCACAATTGGCAACAATCACGCTCTCGAACCCTGGCTGGACGAAGCTTTCGCGACCTATGCGGAACTGCTTTACTACCAGGAATATCACCCCGAGGACGTGGAGTGGTGGTGGGCAATCCGAATCCACGAACAAAACCCACAGGGTTTCGTTGACTCGGATATTAATATTGAAGGTGGTTACGTCCCTTACCGCAACGCGGTCTACCTGCGCGGTGTCCAGTTTCTGAATGAAGTCCGGCTGGCAGTAGGAGAGGGAGAGTTCTTCGCCGCTCTGAAAGATTACGCCTACACCAACACCTGGCGCATTGCAACCCGGCAGGACTTTTTTGACGCCTTAGCGCGGCACAGCCAGGTGGACCTGGGACCGGTCGTCTCCAAATACTTTGAGAACTAGACCATTTTTCCTTCCAATAGGGGTTATTCGGGGGCATTGTGTCAACTTGACACCTCTGAATTTGACGGGTAATATCCAAAGCTGGAGTTAATATGACAGAAAACAAGAACAAAACCCCTGGCAATCCGCCTGAAACCGAACCTGAGATTGTCAGCAACCCATCCAATCTAAAACCTTTCTATCAGCAACCCGGAATGATCGCTGCTGGCGTTCTTATCCTGCTCGCCATCGTTTTGCTGATCGCATGGGTGGCAGGCAAAAACAAGCCAAACCAGGCTGTTCCCACCCCCACAGCAGCCCAACCGGTCGTTATGCTGGAAACAGAACCGCTTCCCACCAGCGTGGTGGTTGCGCAAACTGAAACCCTTGCTCCTGCTCCAACCGAAGTTCCGCCTACCCCCGAGCCCACAGCGCAACCACGCACCGAGGTGATCACATACACCGTCCAGGAAGGCGAAACCGTTGCCTCCCTCGCGGTAAAATTTAACCTCTGGCCTGAAACGATCCTGTGGGGTAACCGCTACGAACTTGGTGATGATATCCGCAATTTCACGCCTGGCACAACGATCTTCATCCTGCCGGTGGATGGTGTCTACCACACCTGGTCGGCTGGCGAGGGTCTTGGGGCGGTCTCCAAGTATTATGGTGTCACCCCTGAAGACATTATCAATTACCCAGCCAACAACCTGTCAGCTGACACAATCGGCAACTATACCTCGCCCAACATCAAAGCTGGCACACGCCTGGTGGTGCCAGGTGGAACGCTGCCCAATTACTTCGCGAGTGATACGCTGCTCTACTACGCCGCGCTTGAAAAACTGCGTTCTCTACCCCTTGGCAACGCCGAGAGCTACCCTGCACCTCGCGCAGAAATCATTGTCTACGAAGTGCAGCCGCTCGATTCGATCTTCAGCATCGCTGAGCAGTTCGACATCCTGCCTGAAACCATTCTTTGGACCAACCGCTACCTCATTGGCGACACGCCTGACGGCATCCAGCCCGGTCAGAAGCTGATCATCCTGCCGGAGGATGGCGTCTATCACGCCTGGCTTTATGGCGAAGGCATGAACGGCGTTTCGTCCGGCTACGGCGTCACTCCGCAAGACATCCTGAATGAACCCCTCAACCAACTCGACCCGCAAGCGATCGGAGATCTGAGCCTGCCGCACATAAAAACCGGCACTTTCCTCTATATCCCGGGTGGCAGAGGTTCGATTCCTTCGTGGGTGAGCATCGTCACAGACCCGGGCACTGGCGACGGAAAACACCCGAATGTGTCCTATTTGGGTGCATTTGCCTGCAATACGACTGCCTGGCTCACTGGCTCTGGTCTTTTCCAACTGCCCAACAGCACCAGCGCCATCAGCGGTTATGAATACAATCCGCCGGTGCATAACGGTCTTGATTACGATGGCAACACTGGCGATCCCATTTTTGCGACGGACAATGGCGTAGTGATCTACGCCGGCTGGTCTGACCGCGGCTATGGCAACGTGATCGTGGTTGACCACGGCAACGGCTACCTCTCGCTCTATGCCCATTTGATGGATGGCGGAGTGGCTGTTGGTTGCGGCTCTGCGGTTTATAGTGGGAGCACGATTGGTTACATGGGCTCCACCGGCAATTCATCCGGTTCCCACCTGCATTTTGAGCTGCGCTACAATGGCAGCCCGGTTAACCCACACAGTTTTGGGCTGTAAAATGCTTTGAATTCATTGAGGCTGGTCTGCATGACCAGCCTTTGTTTTAATTTAATGTAAGGTGGGCTGGCGTCAAAACCTGCCCGGCCACCCCTACCCATTCCGTCATCGCGAGGAGCGAAGCGACGTGGCGATCTCAAACCGAAACTGTCATCCTGAGCAACGCGACTGCTTGCGTCCCCTTGCGGGAAGGATCTGTTTGTTATCGTGAGGAGTGGAGTTCCTGCTGTCATCCTGAGCAACGCGAAGGATCTTTTTGTTAATAGCCGGATTCTTCACAACAGAGGTTCAGAATGACAGAGGAATCGTCATCGCGAGGAGCAAAGCGACGTGGCGATCTCCTCAATACTTTTACGCCAAAACCCATATTCTTCGTAGATACCGTCTTGATTGTCAAGAGTTATAGCAGAATTGCTTGCCATAATCC
>CAYPBU010000033.1:0-21605 GCA_964409045.1 uncultured Anaerolineaceae bacterium
TCGAGCCCTCTAGCGCCCACACAACTCCTCTTCATGAGGAGTTTTTGTTTACAGACGGTTCACTCCTGTCCCCTTCGGGGAGGCTGCGCACAGGTTCGGAGGTTTCGCCCTTACAGGGGGCTGCGCACAGCCCTCTAGCACCCACACAATTCACCGGATTTTCCGGTGAATTTGTTTTAAAGATGGTTCACAAGGACGTGCAAACATTTCAAAGATTTACCAAAAAAGGAAATAACATTTGGGTTTTGGTTGTATATTTACTATAATATAAATGAGGGATGTTTGTTTTTCCCGATTCTTTCAATTATTGGAGGTCCTCTATGTCTCGAAAAGTATTATCAGTATTATTGCTGATGTTCCTTCTGTCTGGTTGCATCATGCAAACCCCACCCGAGACGGCGCAGCCGGTTGTTGAAGAAGAGGCTGAAGTCATCCCGACCGAAGTCACCACACCTGAGTTGGATGAGACGGGTGAGATGGTCGTTGAGCCAACTACATTTGAACTGCCGGAAGGCATGGTCCTCATCCCAGCTTCGCGGTTCACGATGGGTTGTGATCCGGAGCATAATAACGGCTATGGCTGCCCAAGCGATGAACTCCCGCAGCACGAAGTAAGCCTATCGGCATTCGCGATTGATATCAATGAAGTGACCAACGTCCAGTATGCTGAATGTGTAGCAGCTGACGGCTGTTTGCCCCCGGATGCGGTGGCATCACAAGCACGGGCAGATTACTATGAGAACCCGGAATATGCCAATTTTCCGATGATTAATGTCAGCTGGGATGATGCGGTTGCGTATTGCACCTGGGCTGGAAAACGTCTTCCAACGGAAGCAGAGTGGGAGTTGGCAGCGCGCGGCACGACACCAAGGACTTATGCGTGGGGAGATGACGACCCCGACTGTTCTCAAGCGAACATCTATCAAGACCCCAACATGTCTGCTTGCGTGGGCGATACCGTAGGGGTTGGAAGTTACCCAGCCGGAGCAAGCGAATTTGGTGTGTTGGATATGACCGGAAACGTCTGGGAATGGGTAGCTGATAGCTATATTGAAGATTTTTATAGCATGAGTCCGACTGAGAATCCGCTGGCTAAAGAAGCGAACCAACTTCACACGATTCGGGGCGGCGGTTGGGCAAGCAATTGGCTGGCTTCACGTGTCTCAAGCCGGGCGTACGACCTGAGCTTCTATAGTGGTCTGGATCTGGGATTTCGCTGTGTCTCGGATGGCGGGAAGTAAGCGGGCAAGGCTTTTCTTAGGTTAGCAGGAAATGGTCGGGTTGAGAGGGGCAACCCGACTTGTTTGTTAATCTGAACCCTACATAAATAATGCTTCGTCCCTACCAGTGATCTTAATAATGGTGTGAGAACTAAAGCCGGTTGGTCTTTCTCATGCGATAAATCCAGCCCAGACCCAACAAACCAAATGGTAAAATCCAGGCGGCAAGTTGGAAGGCGGTCCGAAAACTGTACAAATCAGCCAGGCGCCCAATGAGGGGGATCGCCAGGGACGTACCAACAAAATTGATAGACAAGAAAAGACCATTGATAAAAGCCCTGTCTTCTGCAAAACTATCCTGAACCATTGCCATCAAAACTGGCAGAGCCGCAATTTCAAGAAAACCGATCAATAAAATCATTGGCACCTGCAGCCAGTTGTTGGCACGCATGAAAACGAGCATCGCTGAAAAATGAGCGAGAGTTACAAATCCCAAAATATGGACCCGACTGAACCTATCGCTTAGACTTCCAACAATATAGGACCCTAATGCCCCGGCAACTAAAATCAGGGTCAGTCCAGCACCGGACACCCAGGTGCTGGCACCCCTTTCACGCAGAAATGCCGGGAAATAGGTTGAAAGCATCACGGTCATCATTGCCCGTGTGGCAACAATGAAAGCAACAGGCAGCATGACTTTCAGTATCCTGCCCCAATGTTTGGGGGCGTGATCTCGCTTTTTTGACGAATCAGTGCAGGTATTGACATTTTTTAAACCAAACCAGATTAATACAGAAGCAATCGCACCACCGATCGCGAGAATGGGCAATTTTGACAGCCCGAGGATATCGTAAAATGTGACCAACAAGATTGAACCCAATGCATAACCCAACGTACCGGCGTTGACCCAAAAGCTCATGCTTTTTCCGAGTTTTTGTCCAGCATATTTACTGTTTAAGGCCGGACCAATGGCATGTAGTGAAGCGGAACTCAAACCAGTCAAAATCAACATTGCCATCATCACCACAGGCTTCGTCGCCAACCCCAGCAAACTCATCATGGTGCCAGTAATGAAAGGCGCCATGATGACCAGTATCTTCAGATTGTGACGGTCTGCCAGGGAGCCGATAAGCGGTTGGAAGAGGGAAGGCAAGCTGTAAAACAGGGTCAGGGAACCCCCGCCCAGATTACTAAGGCCTAATTTTTCGATCAGAATTGGCAGGAGGGGTGGCAGGAAACCAGCATACATGTCATGCACGCTGTGTGCCGCGGCAATCGAACCCACATACCGGTTGTTAGCGTGGTTGGGTTCGTCTGGGAGTAAGCTGGGTTGGGATGAGGAATCTTCCTCGAAAATGTCGGGTGGTTCCACAATTATTTGCATGCCCGGAATTGTATCAAGTAAAGGTCAGGAATTGGTAAGTTCAACAATTTTCCTGCTTTCTACGATGAATTTTCCCACTACCTTAGATAATCTATCGCAACATTAATAAAAATCTGGAATAATTAGCATAGAAGAGGTGATACTATGTTTGATGGAAAATTTACAGCAACAAATTCAAACCCCGCGAAAAACCTTAAGATAAACAAGCGGGTGTTACCAATCATTCTGATTGCCCTTGCGGTTATCATTTTGGCGACCTCGCTGTTCTATGAAGTTCCAGCTGGCAACATCGGTGTGGTTCTGCGATTCAGCGCTATTGATCGGGTCACTTATCCTGGTATCAATATCAAGCTTCCACTTGTGGAACGCGTGGTGTTCATGAACGTCCGGACCCAGAAGGACGAAGTGCAGGCAACAGCCATGTCTGAAAACCTGCAGGTGGTCACGTCCCAGATCGCGGTCAACTATCATATGGACGGCAGTCGCGCAAAGGAAGTCTATGAGAATGTCGGCGCGGATTATGCCAACATCATTGTCGCGCCTGCGATTCAGAACACCTTCAAAGCCGTGACAGCCCAATTTAACGCGGAAGAGCTGATCACCAAGCGAGATGAAGTCCGTCTTTTAGCAGAACAAGAGCTAACCAAGCAGTTGGAACCGTATTTCATCATTGTTGAAAACTTCAACATTGTCAACTTTGACTTTTCCGCGGAATATCAGCAGGCTATTGAGTCCAAGCAGGTAGCACAGCAACAGGTGGAAACCTCCAAGCAGAAACTCGCTCAGGCTGAGATTGATGCCCAGACGGTGATTGCCCAGGCAAAAGGTCAGGCAGACGCGCAAAAAGCGCTCAACGTTACCGGCGCTCTGACACCCGAGTACCTCCAATACCTTTTCCTGACCAAGTGGAACGGGATCATGCCCCAGGTGATGAGTAGCGGCACAAACACGATGATCGACGTCTCGCGTTTTCTGACCCTACCCACACAGGAGCCGTAAAGTAAAGGGTCGTACAAATGTTATTTCTCATCCTCGTTGAGGGTGATAGAATGATTTTACAAATGCAGGTTAAAAAAGGAGTAATAGAATATGTCAAAATTTGAACGCGAAGTAGAAATTGATACCCCGGCAGCGAATGCCTGGGCTGTGTTGACTGATGCCAACCAGTGGCCAAAGTGGTTTCCTTATATGGATAGTGTTTCGAATGTTGTGCCTTTACAAGAAGGGGCAGTCATCAATTGGGAAAATGATGGCAAGATTGGCACCGCTACTGTGACAAAACTGATGCCCGAGAGAGAATTGGTGATCCTGACTGAGATGGATGGCGATAAAGACAGCCACACCTTCAGCATGCGCGCGAGCGGCGGTTTCTTTGGAATAGCTGCGGACGAGGCGAAAGTGGAATATCATCTCGACACCATGACAGCTGGAGGTATTCTTGGTCGCTTTATCACCAGTGGCAACCCTCGTGATATGCTGCGGGTGAAAAACGCGACGAACGCCCTGCGCAAACTGATCGAAGCTCAGTTCCCGAAGGCATAGTTATCAGAAGTAGATTACTGAGAAAAGAAACGGAGTAAAAATGGGTTTAATTACATCAATTTTAGTAGGTTTATTGGCTGGCATGGCTGCTTCCTGGCTCTTAAAAACAAACAACAAGTGGTACATCGACATCCTCATCGGTATTGTCGGCAGTACCGTTGCAGGTTGGATTACCAGCATCGTACTAGGCACGAACCTGGTCTCAGGTTTCAACCTGACCACGCTGCTCGTCTCAACTGGCGGCGCGGTGCTCGTGCTCCTGGCCTATCGCTGGTTCAAGAACCGCAAATAATCCTCATCCGAAGAAACAAAAGCCGGCTTTTTGCAAGCCGGCTTTTGACTTATACTGACACCAAAACATGCTTGACCGTGTAGTCTCAACCAAATTACGCCGGGCTACCGCGTTCGCTTTCCTTGCTGCTGCGCTCTATGCCCTGAATATGCCGTTCTCACGGCTGCTGTTGAGCACGGTGGAGCCTTTGTTCATGGCGGCATTTCTGTACCTTGGAGCAGGGTTGGGGATGCTTGGGCTGTGGTTTTTTACTACAGCTAAGAAAGAGCGGGTCATTGCTCCCATCGCGAAGGATGAAAAACCTTACATCCTGGGAATGGTACTGCTGGATATCCTCGCCCCCACGCTGCTAATGTTTGGTCTTCGCAGCACCCTGGCAGCCAACGCCTCCCTGCTGAATAATTTCGAGATCGTTGCCACCTCATTGATCGCCCTGGTGTTATTCAAGGAAGCCATTTCTCGCAGGCTCTGGATTGGGATCGTTTTAGTGACGCTCGCCAGCGTGCTGCTTTCTCTGGAGAGTTTTTCGGCTTTCCGGTTTTCAAGCGGCTCGCTATTAATCCTGGCTGCGAGCACCGCCTGGGGGCTTGAGAATAACTTCACTCGCAAGCTTTCCAACCGAACAAGTTCGGATATCGTCATCATCAAGGGCATCGGTTCAGGCTTGGGTTCTTTGACTTTGGCGCTGCTGACCCGCGAGGCTTTCCCCCAGGTTGGCTTTGTTTTGCTGACAATGCTGCTTGGTTTCGTAGCCTATGGTTTGAGCATCAATTATTATGTCAAAGCACAAAAACAGCTTGGCGCCGCAAAAACGAGCGCCTATTATGCCATTGCACCATTTTTGGGAGTGATGTTCTCTTTTCTGATCTTCCGCGTGCTTCCCACGGCTATTTTTTGGGTGGGGCTTGCACTGATGGCTGCTGCCACCTGGTTCTTGATCACCGATACCATCAGCGTCCAGCACACCCATCCGCATCAACATGCCAAACTAAACCCCGAATGTGATCTCAACGATGGTGTTCCAGTCTTGGGAGAGTACAGCCACACCCACTTTCACGCCCACCAGCGGAAAGACGAAGAATCTCATAACCATACCCATCCATCAGATGAAGAAACAAACCGCATTGAACCCTGACAATCGCTCATCTTTTCTGACTTATCCCGTAATCCAATAGTGGATTAAAATACTCAATATAGCTCATCAATTATTTTGACTAAGATTGGAAGGTAATCATGTCTGATCAAATCCCTGAAGTAAATGCAGGTCGCCGGCGCAAGAGCAGTAATCGTCCGACCACGCAAGCGGAACAACCCATCCGCAGACCGACCGGCGCGCCAAAGCCGGCCGCGAAACCCACCAGGCCAACCTATTCGGGCGGGTCCGGGCAGAGTACGGGCGGATTCCCGACCGGCTCCACTTCAAGTGGAAGCGGTGGTCTGGGAGGCTTAGGCGGGCTGGGCGGTTTGCTCGGCGGGCTGGGTGGCTCAAGCTCCTCCAGCGGCTCCTCTCCAAGTGGAACCGGCGGTTTGGGTGGGCTTGGCGGTCTGACTGGCTCAGGTCGCAGCAAAAAAGGCTGTGGTGGGATCTTAGGAATAATCATCCTCGTTATCGTCCTTTACTTCCTTTTGAGGAGCTGCCAGGGCGGGTCGCTCTTTTCCGGGCTGACTGGCTCCGAGCAGGACCCCGGGCAGAATGTGCCCGTCTACACTGAGCCAACCCTAGCAGTCCAGCCAACCCAACCGCTTCAACCAACGCAACAGCGTGCAACCAGCACGCCCTGGCCGACAGCCATCAATACTGGCGCAAATTCCGGGCAGAAGTGGCTGGTGATGATGTACCAGGACGCCGATGATCAGGCGCTTGAACGCGACATCATGATGGACCTGAACGAAATGGAAATGATCGGCTCCACTGAACAGGTCATGATTGTCAGCCAGGTGGACCGTTTCCGTGGTGGCTACTCTGGCGACGGCAACTGGGACTCAACCCGCCGCTACCTGGTGACCTATGACGATGACCTCAATAATCTCGGCTCTGAGTTGATCCAGGATATGGGCGAGCTCAATATGGGCGATGCCAATACGCTCGCGGATTTCCTCACCTGGTCGATCCAAAACTTCCCGGCTGACAAGTATATTCTGATCATGTCTGACCATGGCATGGGATGGCCTGGCGGCTGGAGCGATCCAAATCCTGCTCAGCGGGACAGAAGCAGCAACGCGCCTTTGACCTCCGCAATGAAAGATGACATCATCTATCTCAATGAGTTGGAAGCCGCGTTGGCATACACCATTCAAAAAACCGGCATCAACAAATTCGATCTGATCGGTCTGGACGCATGTCTTATGAGCCAGATGGAAGTCTACACGGCGCTAGCACCTTATACCCATTATTCCGTAGCTTCCGAAGAGACTGAACCGGGGCTTGGTTGGGCATACACTGCCTTCCTGAGCCTGATGGTGGACAACCCGGATGTCACCACAGAAGAAGTGGCAACAAACATTGTCGATTCCTACATCACACAGGATCAGCGTGTGGTGGATGACCAGGCACGCGCGGACTTTGTGGCACAAAATTCCAGCGGTGGCGGATGGTACGTCAATCGCATGAGCGCCGCGCAGTTAGCCAACCAACTCGAGCAAAACATCACCCTGACAGCGGTGAATCTGGATAAGTTGCCGAACCTCCTGAACGCGGTGAACGAATTCTCTTTCCACATGCAGGGTCTGGATCAGCGGGTGGTGGCACAGGCACGCAGTTATGCGCAGTCCTACACCTCCATCTTCGGCAGCAACGTGCCACCTTCATTCATCGACCTGGGGCATTTCGCAGCTCTGACTTATAAGTATGCGGGTGATAACGCCACGCGCGCGCAAGCAAATAATGTGCTTGGTGCAATTCAGCAAGTGGTGGTGGCGGAAAAGCATGGTCCCTCCAAACCCGGATCGACTGGGATCGCCGTTTACTTCCCCAATTCCCAACTTTACAGCAACAACTCTACGGGCATGGCATCCTACTCGGTGATCGCCAAAACTTACAGCCAGGTATCGCTCTGGGATGATTTCCTGGGCTATCACTACGCCGGGCGGAAGTTCACAGCCAATTCGGTTGAAGCCGTCAACGTCAGCCGCGCCAGCCAGATACCAGGTTTGGGTACGGTTACAGTAACTGATATCAGCGCTACTGCCAACCGGGTTTCTCCGGGCGGTTCGATCACCCTCAGCACGACCATTAGTGGGGAAAATATCGGTTACATCTACCTGTTTACAGGCTTGGTGGATAGTGCATCAAAGAGTATTTTTGTTGCCGATACTGATTATGTGGAAAGTCCTTCCACCGGCATGGAAGCTGGAGTGTATTACCCCATTTGGCCAAATGCGGAGACCTTCAAGCTGAATTTTGAGTTTGAACCGCTGGTTTTCACCATCACGGATGGCACCGAATCTGGCATCGCACTGCTCAACCCGGTCTCCTATGGAGCATCGGCGGAAAAAGCCGTCTATGCTGTGGATGGTACCTACACCTTCACTGAAACCGGCGAGACCCGCAAGGCACAGCTGCTGTTCAAGGATGAGTATTTATTCCAGGTGATGGGATACGTCGGCAGCACCACCACTGGGGCTCCTTCGGAAATCACGCCCAATCAAGGCGACACTTTCACGATCACCTATAAGTGGCTGGATGTGGACGCCAGTGGCAAGATCAGCAAGATCTCGACCACCGACGGCGACACTCTGACCTTTGGCAGTAAACCCTTCCAATGGAAACAGGAATACCTGCCGAGCGGGAATTACCTGGTGGGCTTCCTTGTGGCAGACCTGGACGGGAACGTGACCCCGGTTTACACCAACATTACAGTTCAGTAGAATTTCTCATTTAGAGTAGGCCGGATTGAGATACTCAATCCGGCTTTTTTTGCCCTTGTAGGGTCAACCCCCCGTGGTTGACCGTTTTTTGTCTTTGTGAAATTTGCCGGGTGTGACGATCTGTAAACTCAAACCTGCTAGAGAGAGCTTGTTAAGTAAAAGAGAGTAATTATGCTTAGATTCTTGATGTCAGGTTGAAGAACGCAACCTGACCTACAAAGATGCTCGATTAGGATCGATCAAAACAAGCCGTCCTACGGACTATTACTATATCGAGGGTTTGAGAGCCTCCAGGCAGGCGGTATGCTATAATCTCCCATTGCAGGCTGCCAAAACAGGCGGTCTGGTTGTGTAAAATCTACTAAACAACGAATTACAGGGAATAACTTATGTTCAAAAAAATCGGGCAGATCTTCAAAGGAGATCCGCATAAAAAGAAAATTGACAAACTGGTAACGATTGTAGACCAGATCAACGCTCTCGAAGCACAATTCGAGAAGCTGAGCGATGAAGCGCTCGGCGCTAAAACGGTCGAATTTAAAGCGCGGTTGGCAAAAGGCGATACGCTCGACGCTCTCCTGCCGGAAGCTTTCGCGTCTGTACGCGAAGCCGGCAAGCGCGTGCTGGGGCAGCGCCACTACGACGTTCAGCTGATCTGCGGCATCAACTTGCACCAGGGCGGCATCTCGGAGTTGCGAACAGGAGAAGGCAAAACCCTCTCTGCCACGCTGCCACTCTACCTGAACGCGCTCGAAGGCAAAGGCGCGCACCTGATCACCGTCAACGATTACCTGGCACGGCGTGACGGTCGCTGGATGGGCGCAATCTTTGGTCTGCTGGGTTTGAGCGTGGGCGTGCTCCAGTCTGCGGGCAGCGCCGATGGCAACGACCGGGCTTTCATCTTTGACCCCAACGAGAGGTCATTGGCGGAAGCCACTGATTTACTCAGACCTGTGCCCCGCAAGCAAGCCTACCTGGCAGATATCACCTACGGAACCAACAGCGAGTTTGGCTTCGACTATCTGCGCGACAACATCACCATGCGTTGGGATCAGCGCGTTCAGCGGGGACACCATTTCGCGATCGTTGATGAGGTTGACAACATCCTGATTGATGAGGCGCGAACCCCATTGATCATCTCCGGCGCTTCGCATGAGGATTCCGAGAACTACATCCGCATGGCGCAGATTGTCAGGGCGCTCAACGAAGAAGACTATGAGGTCGTTGAAAAAGACCAGACTGTGAGCCTGACCGAAGCTGGTATAGGGCACGTGGAAGAAATGCTTGGCGAACCGCTCTCCGACCCAGAGCGACCCGAAGATATCAAGCCCGAGCAAGCCCGCTTGATGGGCTTTTTGGAGCAATCCTTAAGGGCAAGGTTCCTCTTCCGCCGCGATAAGGAATACATCGTTCAAGGCGGGGAAGTCGTCATTGTGGATGAATTCACCGGTCGAATGATGCCCGGAAGACGCTGGTCCGACGGACTCCACCAGGCGGTGGAAGCCAAGGAAGGCGTGAAGGTGCAGGCGGAAAACATCACACACGCCACCATCACCATCCAAAACTACTTCCGCATGTACAAGAAACTGGCTGGCATGACTGGAACAGCGCTGACCGAGAAAGAAGAGTTCTTCCGCATTTATGGCTTGGACGTGCTTTCGATCCCGACCAACCTCGAATACCAGGCAATGCGCTCGGATTCGGGTTTGAACGATGAAGAAGTTAAGGATGAAGAAGGTTACAAGTTCACCTATTATTACGCCGATTCCGATCCGCAGAAGAAACCCCTGTTTTATAAGCGCAAAGATTATCCGGATGTGATTTACCGCACTACAGAAGGCAAAGTGCGTGCGATTGTGCTGGAGATCCTCCGCTACCACGTAATCGGACGCCCACAACTGGTGGGCACGACCTCCGTGGAAAACTCAGAGCGCCTTTCTGAGCGCTTGAGCTCAGACATGGTGCGGCGCTTGCTGCAGGTCAAGCTGATCCGGCAGGCGTGGTTTAAAACCAAGGGGCAAAACGAGGCGGATTTTGTTGACCAGCCCGAACTAAAGGTTCTAAGCGAACCTCTGGATAAGCTGCGCATGCCGGAATTGCGCCGGCTCGCGACGCAAAATGGCATCACCACCCTCGACCTGGCTGATGATTCCAATAAGGCGAGCCTGTTGGCTTTGCTGAAGCTTGAAGATAAAGACTGGGATCGCCTCAAAGTTCTATTCGATAGCGGCATCCCGCACCAGGTCTTGAACGCCCGCAAACACACCGAAGAGTCGCTGATCATCGCTGGTGCAGGCGCGTTCGGGGCTGCCACGATCGCCACCAACATGGCAGGTCGTGGTGTGGACATCAAGTTGGGCGGAGAACTTTCCGAAAGCCTGCTTTCACAGGTGAACCAGGTTCTGGCGGAGAAAACCTCAACCGATCCCTACAACATGACCATGCAGGATCGTTTGCAGGCAGTCAAAGCGCTCGATGCCGAACTGGACGAGAGTCAGCAGGAGGCTGTGAATGCTTTCCTGGTCTATATGGATAACATGGCAAAGGTGCGCGAATTGGGCGGCTTGCATGTGGTTGGCTCAGAGCGCCATGAGGCACGGCGCATCGATAACCAGCTGCGCGGTCGTGCGGGCAGGCAAGGCGACCCGGGCTCATCGCGCTTTTACCTGGCGCTGGATGATGAGCTGATGCGGATGTTTGGGGGGCAGCAGATGGAAGGGCTGCTGACGCGCTTCAAGATCGATGAGAATATGCCAATCGAGATTTCCCTGGTGAATCGATTGGTTGAGCAATCCCAGACGCGCGTGGAAGGTGCGAACTTTGACGTACGAAAGCATCTGCTGGAATATGACGATGTGTTGAACGCGCAGAGAAACCGCATTTACAGCCAGCGCGACAAAATCTTCACCAAGGACGACCTCCACGAAGACGTAGGCGAGATGTTGATCACCGAGCTCAGCGCGAGAATCCGCACCGGGCTTGAGGACAAAGAAGGTCCCTGGAAGCTGCTCGGTTTCCTGGAAGACGTCCAACCGACCATCCAGACGGAGTTCGGCAACTACCCAAGCTATTCTCTCAAGATGGTAATGGAGAATCTGGGTACGCCTGCGGATGAAAAAGCCCTGGTAGACAAACTCACAGCTTTGGCAAGAGAAGCTGTGTTGAGTGAGAATGAGCACATCCGCGAAGGCGCGGCTTTGCTCTTCGAACGCAGCGAGCAGGCGATGAAGACCCAGCTGGCTGAACGCAATGAAATGCTGGATGCTTACCTGGAGAGCTTTGACCCGAGCGAGCAGCATGACCTGGCAGCTGAGATTGGCACAATCGTACAGACCCCAGTGAAAATGGCGCCAGCCCAACAGCGCAGCTTTATGGAAGACCCCATGAGCATGAAGGTGCCTCTAAAGGAAGCTTTGCGAACAGCAGTGATGCTGACAACCGTTCGAAGAATCCTGCTGACCTTGGAAAAACGCTTTGGCGACAACTGGGCAATGAAACCCATCGACCTGGCGCAGTTACCCTGGAGTGAGGTAAAGCAAAAGTTTGACAGCCAAATCACCGACGCGCTCGAAAAACGTGTGGAGCGCCTGTTTGGAGCGGAAGCGGAAGTGCGGCGCGACCTCGAAGCCAATCCTGAACTACTCCAGGCTGCCATTAGCAATGAAAATGCGCGCGCTCAACTTGTGCAACTGAGCACTGAGGGCAAGAAAATTGCTTTTGACAACCGCTCGCATCGAAAAACTTTCCAGACTCAAACGAGGCTGAACTATCTCTTCTCAATGTCCGAACAACTGCTCAAACAGCCAGTCGAAAAAGTCACACAGGACATTTTGGCTCATTTACAAGGTGCGGAAAAGGTGCTTGCGGACATCTTCGGCAAGTTCGAGCTGCAGCACCTCACAAATAACAAATTCAAACTGGCAGATCTGCCAAAAGCCACCACCGACGCATTAAGCGCCAGGCTGGGAGAACAGCAGTTTGCAGATGTTTCGGGATTAGCCATCGAAGAAATTCCGGCGACCTTACATGAAGACATTCTGGCGGTATTGGGCGACAAAGCCCAAAACCGCATCTACCGTGATTTGCTGCTCGGCACGATCACAGAGACCTGGGTGGAATACCTGACACGCATGGAAGCCCTGCGGGTCTCGATCAGCATGGAATCCTACGCTCAACGCGATCCGCTGGTGCGCTACAAGAGCCAGGCGAGCACACTCTTCACAGAAATGCTCTCCGAAGTACGCCAGACCGTGATCAGCCGGATGTTCCGCTACCGCCCAACCAAAGCGGCTGAAGCCCAGAACGCCATCGCGACGCCTGCTCCGGGAAAAGCAGCTGGCGGGGCGGAATCAAAGCCTGCTGTTGAGAACTCTTCGAATAAGAAGCGGCGAAAACGCCACTAAGAGGTAAGATATGACCCATTTTTTGGTGACTAATGATGACGGCGTAACCGCGCCTGGATTGCTGGCGCTGGTTCAGGCGGTTAGGCAAATCCCAAGCTCAGAGGTGAGTGTATTGGCTCCAGATCACAACTGGTCGGCGTGTGGGCACGTCAAGACCATGTCACGACCGCTGAGAGTCAGGCAAGTGAAGCTGGCTGACGGCAGCCTGGCATTCTCATCGGATGGCGCACCTTCCGACTGCGTGGCGATCGCCATTATGGGCGCGATCGAAAAGCCGATCGACGTCGTGGTTTCGGGTATCAACCCAAATGCCAATGTGGGTCTGGATGTGACCTACTCAGGGACGGTGACAGCGGCGATGGAGGCTTCCATTAATGGCAAGCCGGGGTTTGCCGTTTCGCTGGACGCGCCGGAGCATCATGATGGGGAGCTCGATTTTGACACTGCAGCCAAGGCGGCTGTAGAAGTTATTCAAAGTCTATTGTCTAATGGGTTGGTAAACCAGGGTCAGTCCATCTGGAATATCAACCTGCCATATCGCGAAGATGG
Organism: uncultured Anaerolineaceae bacterium; assembly: GCA_964409045.1. Taxonomy (GTDB): domain Bacteria; phylum Chloroflexota; class Anaerolineae; order Anaerolineales; family Anaerolineaceae; genus Mesolinea. The sequence goes on from CAYPBU010000033.1 coordinate 13,258, forward strand.
ACGGTATCAGGGCGTGCTCTACACCCGCCAAGGCGTCAGGCTCTACCAGGATGTGCTCGAGAAACGGTTCGACCCTCGCGGGAAACCCTACTACTGGATCGGCGGCGATGCACCGACCGGGCTGATGGATGAGGGCACCGACTATTGGGCGATCAAGCAAGGCTACATTTCAATCACCCCCTTGCAAATGGACATGACAAACAAAGCTGTGCTCGAGTTTCTCAAACACCCGAAGGAATAGTGGCCAGGTTTTTCCAGTCGGGGAGATAGTTTTGATAACCGTGATTGTTTATAGGTTTTGGGCAGACACAGGGGTCTGCCCCTACGCCTCCCATTCCCATCAAACACCCTGATGTAGGGGTAACCCCCGTGGTTACCCGCCCGAATGGCATAAATTGAGGTCGAGATGTAGCAGAGCTGGGATACAATTAGGCTATGCTACCTGATCATCGTGTACGTCAAAGGGAGTACCTGCTCGAGATTTCGCGAGCTCTCACCGAGGAGCTGAACCTCAATGTGCTTCTAAGCCGCATCCTCCACATCGCGATCGAGATGCTGGGTGGTCATGCTGGTTTTATCGCCCTCGTAGGCGATTCGGGCGATTGGCACATAGCCATCAACCAGGGCATCCCGCCAGCGTTGTTGAGTTACCTTGAAACCTGGCTGGTTAGCATCAGCAGCAGTGAAGAAGGCGCCGAAGCACGCATTCCTGAGATCAACCGCATGCTGAGTGATATCAGCATGGGTATGATCACGGGCGTAGGCATCGCCATGACCGTCCAGCACAGTACGATTGGGCAAATCTTTGTTTTTCGCAATTACCGCGCCAGTTTTTCAGCAAACGATTACTCCATCCTGACCAGTTTTGCCAACCAGGCGGCTATCGCTGTGCGCAATGCCAGGCTCTATAACCAGATCACTCGCCAAAACCTGCGGATGGCGGGTTTGTTGAGCTCAGTCGCCGACGGCATCCTCATCCTCAAGCCAGACCTGACGGTGTTGCAGGTCAACCACGCCTTTGAACGCCTGGTGAACGCGCCTGCGGATGAGCTGATTAACAAAACCTTCAACCAGGTGGTGCGGTGGGCAAAACCACCAAAGGGGCTTGAACTCGACGAGGCAGTCAAGTCGCAGTTGCAATGGCATGCCACGAAAGACCTCTTCCTTGAAGGCGATATGCTTCGTTACAGCCCGCTTGACCCGATCCCGGTGGAAATCACTTACGCGCCACTGTTTTCAGATGAAGGTGAACTCCTGAATATCATCGCCTCTGTGCGCGACATCACCCGCTTCAGGGAGGCGGAGGAGCTCAAGACGAACTTTATTTCGGTCATCAGCCACGAGCTCAAAACTCCGATCGCCCTGATCAAAGGCTACGCCAACACCCTCAGACGTGATGACGTCGAATGGGATAAGCCGATGATCTCCGAGAGCCTGCGGGTAATCGAAGAAGAGGCGGATCATTTGACCGCTATGGTCGAGGATTTGCTGGACGCGACGAAGCTGCAATCGGGCGGGATCACCTTGCATAAAACCGAAGTGGATTTGGCTGAGTTGATCAACGACTTGAGCAGGAAGTTTACCCTGCAAAGCGAAAACCATCAGATTGTCGCGGAGTTATCGGAGGATTTCCCGATCATTGTCGCGGATGAGACGCGCATGAGCCAGTTGATTTCCAACTTGCTGACAAATGCGCTCAAGTATTCTGAGGGTGGAACAATACAAATCGACGGGATTAAGATCGACGAGAACATACAGGTCTGCATCACGGATCAGGGCAGGGGGTTTGACCCGATCGATGTGCCGCATGTGTTCGACCGATTCTACCGTTCAGATAACGCTTCCCGGACCACAAAAGGCACGGGATTGGGATTGTATTTGTGCCAATCGATCGTAAAAGCGCACGGGGGCAGAATTTGGGTGGATGAAACCTATCACGGGGGGGCGAGAATCTGCTTTTCACTGCCGATCAAGACCCAAAGCCAACTCGTTTTATGAAATTCCAGGTCATCAAATATGAGCAAGTCGGCTCCTCCAATGACGTTGCTATGGAAGCAGCCAGGTCTGGCGCCGAAGACGGCTTGGTGGTGTGGGCAGCGCACCAAACCCAGGGACGTGGTCAAAAGAACCGCACATGGGAGAGCCAGCCTCAAAGCTCGCTAACTTTCTCCGTGTTATTCAGACCCACCGAAGAAGAGCTCGCTGTGCTTGGGCGATTTACGGCGCTTGGAGCCCTGGCAGTGGCAAAGGCAATAAAAGCGAATACTGGGTTTGAAGCAAAGGTGAAGTGGCCAAACGACGTCTTGCTCAATGATAAAAAGATCTGCGGGGTGCTGGCGGAAACCGACCTGCAGACTGGCACAGCAAGCGCAGTCGTAGTGGGGGTTGGAGTGAACCTGTTGCCCGGCGCCTTCGAGGCAACCCAAACGATGAACTATCCTGCCAGCGATATTTTTAGCGAAACTAATTGCAGCCTGGATTCCCAAACTATGTTGGAAATGGTCCTTGAGGCGATACAGGCTTTGCGACAATTGTTGCCCGGTGATGCTTTTGTCCAGGAATGGAACGAGAGATTGGCATTCAAGGGCGAATTCAGGTGTTTAAGGAATCATAAAGGCGAAACAGGAATGTTTCGCCTTCTGGGTATTCAATCAGACGGCTCACTTTGGGTTGAGCAAGCCGACGGTCAGCAATTCAGCTTTCAGTCTGCCGAAGTACTCTCATCTTCCTCGACGTCTTCAGAATAATCGTCTTCATCCTCAGCAACTTCCAACTCGGGCTCAGATTCTGCGTCCTCGTCCTTCACTTCTGCTTTGCGCTTGGAACGGCGTGGCGCTGCTTCGCCTGCAGCTACTGATGCGGCATGGGTCTGTTCGGAGAGTTCCACTTCCTCGCGGGAAATGCGCGCAATCGCGGCGATGCTATCGCCTTCGCCCAACACCATGATCTTCACGCCCTGGGTGGAACGACCTTGAACGGATATTTCAACCACCTTCGTCCGCAGCACAATTCCACCGCGGGAAATCATCGTGACTTCCTCGCCCTCGAGGACCACCATCGCTTCAGCAACATCGCCGATGGCTTCGCGCACATCCTGATTGATGGTGGTGACGCCGAGCGTGCCGCGCGTCTTGGGGATGTATTCGTCCAAGTTGGTTCGCTTGCCCTGACCCTTTTCGGTCAACACAAACAGGTAGCCTTCAGGTTCAGCCACTTCAAGGGCTGTTACATGGTCGTCACCCCGCAGGCTGATGCCTGTAACGCCCATAGTGGTGCGCCCAGTGGGACGGACTTGTTTTTCGTGGAAGCGCAAAGCCTTGCCCTTCCGGGTAACCAGCAGGAGGTCGTTCTGACCGCTGGTCATGCGGACCCAGCCCAGTTCGTCGCCGTCATTTAAGCGGATGGCGATCAAACCGGAAGGTCGCACGCTCTCAAAGTCCGACATCGGCACGCGCTTGATGCGACCGAGTTTGGTGGCAAGCGCGCAGAATTTGGCGCTGCTGAAGCTTTCAACAGGCAGCAATGCAGTGACAGTCTCATCCGGTTCGAGGTTGAGAATGTTGACGAGGGGAATGCCGCGTCCCTGCCGGGATTCTTCGGGGAGCTCAAACACTCTTTCGGAGTAGACCTTGCCCTTATTGGTAAAGAAAAGCATGGTGCCAAGCGTATTGGCACGCACAAAGAAAGTCACGGCATCTTCACCGCGCATACTCTGCCCAATCACACCGCGACCGCCTCTGCCCTGGGAGTGGTATGCCTGATCGGAAACACGTTTGATGTAACCCCGATCGGTGATGGAGACAAACACGGGCTCATCCTGCACGAGAGACTCGTCCGAGATGTCCATTTCGAGGTCAGGCACGATGTGCGTGCGGCGATCGTCACCAAACTTCTCTGCGACTTCGTTCAGATCGGTGCGGATAATCTCAAGTACTCTATGAGGCTTGGCGAGGATGTCTTCAAGTTCGGAAATGGTTTCGAGCAGTGTTTTATACTCGTCTTCGATTTTTTGGCGCTCAAGGGCAGCCAGCCGGCGCAGTTGCAGGTCGAGGATTGCCTGTGCCTGGATCTCGGTGAGGTTGAAGCGAGTCATCAAACTCGATTTGGCGACGTCAGCATCCTTCGACTCGCGGATGGTCTTGATTACCGCGTCGAGGTTGGCGATTGCGATCAGCAGACCGTCCAACACATGAGCACGTTTTTTGGCTTTGTCGAGCTCGAAGAGCGTTCTGCGGGTGATGACGACCTGGCGGTGTTCGAGATAATGCACCAGGGCGCGTTTGAGGGTGAGCATGCGGGGTTCAGCATCCACCAGCGCCAGTAATTGCACACCAAAGGTCGATTGAAGCGCGGTGTACTTGTAGAGCTGGTTGAGAACCCGCTTTGGCTGTGTGCCGCGCTTGAGCTCGACAACAATACGCATGCCCTTGCGGTCAGACTCGTCACGCATGTCGGAGATTGAGTCGATGCGTCCCTCGCGGTGAAGCTCGGCGATGCGTTCAAGCAGGCTGGTTTTGTTGAGCTGATATGGGATCTCGTAAATGATGATCGCGAAACGTCCGTCGCGAATTTCTTCGATCCTGGCAGAGCCGCGCATGGTCAGGTGTCCCCGACCGGTGCTGTACGCCTGGCGGATGCCCTCACTGCCGACGATGATGCCGCCAGTGGGGAAATCTGGTCCCGGGATAAGTTGCATCAGGTCTTCCACGCTGACCTCATCAAGCTCGTCGAAGCGGTCGATCAGCAGGTTGAGCCCGGCTACCAATTCTCGCAAATTGTGTGGGGGGATGTTGGTTGCCATGCCGACGGCAATACCATTGGAGCCGTTCATCAGCAGGTTGGGGATGCGGGCTGGCAACACCTCGGGCTCTTTTAGCGAGCCGTCGAAGTTATCGAGGAAGTCAACCGTGTCTTTATCCAGGTCCGAGAGAATTTCATCGGCGATCTTGGTCAGGCGGGCTTCGGTGTAGCGCATGGCTGCTGGAGAGTCGCCATCGATCGAGCCAAAGTTGCCCTGACCGTCAACGAGAGGATAGCGCAATGAGAAACTCTGCGCCATACGTGCCATGGAATCATAGACGGCTGAGTCACCATGAGGGTGATATTTACCCAGGACTTCACCGACGATACGGGCGGATTTTTTGTAGGGGGTGTTGGCGCGAATGCCCATGTCTTGCATGGCGTAAAGAATGCGCCGGTGGACGGGCTTGAGACCGTCACGCACGTCAGGGATAGCACGGGCTACAATGACGCTCATGGCGTAGTCAAGGTACGCGGTGCGCATTTCGTTGTCAATGCCAACAGGCTGAAGAGTGCCAGCGTTGTTTATGATGGGTTCTTCAGCGGGAATTTCAGATTGTTCAGTCATTTTTCTTCCAGTAGCGCAGGATTAGCATAACCTTATTATTATACCCCATTAATGAGATATCTGACGCGAGAGCGAAAAAAAGCGCCAATTTTCAAGAATAGCTTGCGTGAAGCAATAAACCCTGAGAAGGACTTTGAGCGCAAAAAAACGCGAAAATTAAAAAGAAACCGCCCGGGGTTTGCAGCCCGGGCGGTCGGAAAGCCAGTGAATTAATTGATGGGGCAGCCAGGAATTCGGTTGGCTGAGAAGAAGCACCACCAGCTGGTTGGCATAAAGATCACGATGACCATGATGATGATAATCGCGATCAACAGCAGAATGAAAAAGTTGGAGTACCAGGGTGTGCTGGGTTTTCGTTCGGGTGTGGGTGCAGGTGCGAGCGGTTGCTGCGGTACGGGTTTTAGTGCTGGCTGATAGGCTGCCTGGGGGGCTGGTGCAGGCGCAGACACGGATTCCGAAGCCGGATAGGCGCTGTAGGTAGGGGTCTTGGCTTGGTCGGGCCATTCGAAGCTCATCACGGTTGCTTCCGCCAAAGTGATCAGGTCACCATTGTTGAGGCGTTGGGGAGAGCTGAGGCGAACTCCGTTCAGGAACGTACCGTTAGTGGAACCGAGGTCTTCAATATAGACACCATCAGCGCGGCTGACAAAGCGCGCGTGCCGGCGGGAGATTTCCTGGTCTGGCACTGGGATGTCATTGGCGAGGTCACGACCAAGGGTGACTTCACTTTTTTCGAGATAAAAGCTCGAACCGGGGATGGGTCCCGAGCGCATGACGATAAGGGGTTTTTGTTCAGGCATGGTCGCTCCTAATTTGTTGCAGTCAGTTTTGATAACTGATTTTACCATTGTATGCCAAGTTCGTTCACAAAGTAGAATCCACACTTGTCCAGGGGGATTGGGATCGGGTCGGAAAGCGTTGACGCTGGCGAAGAATCCTGCTATCATCAAAATAATGAGTACTCCCGCAAAGAAAGACAACTGGTTAAAGCGGCTGAGCAAACGCATCCAGCAAGAGTTCAGGTGGCTCGCGCCGGGTATGGGCTACAAGCGTTGGTTGATATTGACCATCGTCGGTTCCATGCTATTGGGACTAGGCGCGGCTGTACTGGTTCTGGATTACTATCGCAGCACCACAAATGAAGCCCTGGTGCCGATTCTGGCAGTGCTCTCCTTGCGCTTTCTCGACCGTCCGATCCGATTCCTGCTCTTTGGTGGGTTGGGACTTGCGATGATCCTGATCGGGATTTGGGGCGCAAACCGATCGCTGCTGCGACCATTCGCGAAGAATGGCAAGCCGGTCTGGGATACCCTCAAAAATTATCGCCAACGCGAAAAAGGCATCAAAGTGGTGGTGGTTGGCGGTGGGCACGGGCTCGCGGCACTCCTGCGAGGTCTAAAGGAGTACACCCACAACATCACCGCAATTGTGACCGTCGCGGACGACGGCGGCTCATCGGGCGAACTGCGGCGTGACCTTGGCGTCTTGCCGCCTGGAGACATCCGCAATTGCCTCTCAGCTCTCAGCAGTGATGAAGCTTTGCTCTCCCAGGTTTTCCAATACCGTTTTACCTCGGGGGCTGGATTGGAAGGGCACTCCCTGGGCAACCTGTTTATCACCGCGTTAAGCGAGATTACCGGAAGTTTTGAAGAGGCAGTGGCAGAGTCCGGAAGGGTTTTGGCAATTTATGGGCAGGTGCTGCCCTCAACTTTGAGCAATGTGCAACTGGTGGGGCAAGTGCAGGATGAGGCAACTCAGGAAATTGTAGAAGTGAGAGGCGAAGCGGAACTGACGAAGTATCCAGGCAAGATCCTGAAGGTCTGGCTCGATCCAGCAGAATCGCCGGCATATCCCCCGACCACATCCGCAATCCTTGATGCTGACCTGATCCTGATTGGTCCGGGCAGTCTATATACAAGCCTACTGCCAAACCTGTTGGTGAGAGGGCTTTCGGATGCCATCCTGGCAAGCCGCGCGGAGACTTTTTACATTTGCAACATTGCCACCGAACAAGGTGAGACGGATGGATTCAACGCTTCTGACCATGCCCGCGAGATTGACCGGCACATTTGCAAGCATCTCTTCAACCTGGCAATCTGCAACCGAAATTATCACGGTGACCTGGGCGGAAAAGCACAGTGGGTTCAGTTGGACGAGGAAATGAAGCAAAATTACCGCGTCTACGAGGCGGACCTGGTGGATGATCTCTATCCCTGGCGGCACAGTTCCCGCAAGTTGGCTCGAGCCATCATCAACCTGTACGAAGAGCGTACAGGCCCATTGAATTAACTGCGTTTTTTTGGAATAATTGACAATATAAAGTGGTCTCCTTGGGCGGCAATCTTTACCTGTTGCCTGCATGAGAACTTGTGCGCTTAATGAAAAGTTAATATTTACCGAGCAACAATCGGATATAATTCTATAGGTTAAGCATCAACAATCTGGCAGCCATGCCAGTTAAGAAAAAACCAAATTCACTCTATCGGAGGATATATGAGAACTCAAGTAGCAATCAATGGCTTCGGCCGCATCGGACGTCAGGTTTTAAAGCGCCTCCTCGAAGACGCATCAGACACACTGGAAGTTGTTGCAATCAACGATCTTTTTGATCCACAAACCAATGCCCACCTTTTCAAATACGACTCAAACTACGGCATCTACAAGGGTGACGTTGAAGTCAATGAGACTGGCAACCTGGTAATTGATGGCAATGAAATCAAAGTCTTTGCTGAAAAAGATCCAGGCAATTTGCCCTGGAAAGATCTTAGTGTGGACATTGTCTTTGAATGCACCGGCATCTTCACCAACGCAAAGAGCGAAGGTGGCAAGATCGGTGCTGATGCCCACATCGTTCGCGGTGGAGCAAAGAAAGTCATCATTTCCGCGCCTGCCAAGGGTGAGGATCTGACCATCGTTTTGGGTGTGAATGAAGATAAGTACGACAATGCAGTTCACCACATCATTTCGAACGCTTCCTGCA
>CAYPBU010000033.1:21615-22137 GCA_964409045.1 uncultured Anaerolineaceae bacterium
CGTCGTCGAGTCCACCGGCCTCTTCCTCGCCCAGGAGAAGGCGCAGGGCCATCTGGACGCCGGCGCCAAGCACGTGGTCATGTCCGCGCCCTCCAAGGACGCCACCCCCATGTTCGTCATGGGCGTCAACCATGATACCTACACAGCCGACATGGACTATGTTTCGAACGCTTCCTGCACCACCAACTGCCTGGCGCCTGCCGCCAAGATTGTGAATGACCGCTTCGGCATCATCAGCGCTGTCATGACCACCATCCACTCTTACACCAATGACCAGGTCATTCTGGATCAGGGTCACAAGAAAGAAATGCGCCGCTCTCGCGCCGCCGGTTTGAACATCATCCCCACCAGCACTGGTGCCGCCAAGGCTGTGGCTCTGGTCATTCCTGAGCTCAAGGGCAAGCTCATCGGCGCGGCACAGCGTGTACCGACTCCGACGGGTTCCACGACGATTCTCATTGCCGTCGTGAAAGGCAAGGTAACGGTGGATGAGATCAACGCGGCGATGAAGGCGGCGGCGAA
>CAYPBU010000034.1:0-21979 GCA_964409045.1 uncultured Anaerolineaceae bacterium
TGACGCCGAAAGAACGGCAGGATCCACGCATTTTGAACGCGAGCCGACGGCGCAGAATCGCCGCGGGATGTGGTAAAGATGTGCAGGATGTGAACAAGTTGATGAAGCAATTCCGGGACATACAGACTTTAATGAAAAAGTTCCAAAAAACCGGTGGACGTGGTAATATTAATAGGTTATTTGGTTAATCCTGAGCGTACAAGAAGGAAATGCCCCTTCAGCATTCTCTCAAGCCTTTGACGGAGCCAGGAAGAAATAGATTATAGGTCAAGGAGTATTAGTAAAAAATGGTACGTATTCGTTTACGTCGGGTGGGCTCAGCTCACCAACCGCAGTATCGTGTGATCGTGGCAGACAAAGAAAGCCCTCGTGATGGGCGTTTCATTGAAATCGTTGGTCAGTACAACCCCCGTACCGAACCCGGAACGATCGTTTTTGACGAAGAGCGCATTTATCATTGGATGAGCGTCGGCGCCCAACCTTCTGAGTCAGTGCAGAAACTCTTCAAAATCGTCAAATTGGATGATCGCTTCAACCGGTTTAAGGCTGGGGAAGACAAAGACGCTTTGTTAGCTGAGGCTAAGAAAGTCTACAGCGGTCTGACAACTCATCCCAAAACCACTCACGCCCCCAAGGCATAACGAGGCAAGTGATGAAAGAATCCAAACTGCACGACTTGCTGGAGTACCTTGCGAAATCGATCGTGGATGACCCTCAACAGGTCTACGTCGAGGAGTATCGCAACGGCAATACCATTCAGCTTGACCTGCAGGTCGGTAAGGCTGACATTGGTCGGGTGATCGGCAAACACGGACGGGTGGCTAACTCATTGAGAGCCGTCCTCAAGGTGGTTGCGGCACGCAATGGCAAGCAAGTCACCATGGACGTGGTGGATTTGAATTGATGCCTGACATGGCAGATCAACATCAAAACACAGCAGGCTCGATCGATCCGGTTGAGCCTGCTTATGTGTTAATCGGCAGGCTGCAGAAATCTCACGGCGTACGCGGGGAAATTACTCTGCGGCTGATGACGGACTTCCCTGAGCGAATTCGTCGGGGAAAAGTCATCTATGTAGGTTCTGAATATCAACCCAACAAGATCACAGGCACTCGCTGGAAGAATGATTTGCTGCTGCTCAAGCTGGAGGGTTTTGATAACCCCGAAAGCGTGCGTGAACTTGTTGGTTTGGATGTGTTTGCAGCGGTTAAGGATCTGCCGGCTTTACCGGCTGGCAGGTATTACCATCACCAGTTGATCGGTATGAGTGTTTTCGAAGGCGATGAGAACTTGGGTGTGCTTGGCGCAATCATGGAAACTGGCGCGAACGAAGTTTACATCATCGATCAGGCCGACGGTAGCGAACTCCTGCTGCCGGCTATTCCTGAGGTGATCCTGAAAGTTGACCTCGAGGAAAAACGCATCGATGTGCATTTGCTGGAAGGACTGAGGGGGTAATGGAGGAAGCCGGTTTTTGGCTGTCCTTCAGTTATGTCAGAGGCATTGGGGCGGTCAGGTTTCGAAAACTGTTGTCCTTTTTTGGCGATTTGAGCCGGGCATGGCAGGCTGGGTCTGCTGAATTGCTTGCGGCGGGCTTATCGGAAAAAAACGTCGCGGACATCCTCGAAAAACGCAAAACATTGGATCCTCTTGAGCTGCCCGGGCAGTTGAAAGACAAGGGGATTTCTTTTTTAACCTGGCAGGATGGTGCATATCCGCGCTACCTGAAGGAAATCGCACAACCTCCACCCGTTTTGTTTTACAAAGGCAGCATCACAGTCGAGGACGACCTGGCTGTAGCCATTGTGGGGACGCGCAACGTGACCGCCTATGGCAAGCAGATCACGCGGGACACGGCGGAATACCTGGCGCATAATGGCGTTACTGTTGTGAGTGGGCTGGCAAGGGGCGTAGACGGGTTGGCGCATCACGCAGCGATCGAGGCTGGGGGCAGAACGATTGCGGTGTTGGGCAGCGGCGTTGACATTATTTATCCCCCTGAGCATCGCAAACTGGCGGAACAGATCCAGGAGCATGGCGCGGTCGTGAGCGATTACGCCCCGGGAACTAAACCCGACGGCATCAACTTCCCACCACGAAACCGGATCATTTCGGGGTTGAGCCGCGCGACGATTGTGATTGAAGCAGGCGAGAAAAGCGGTGCGTTGATCACGGCGAAATTCGCGGTGGAACAAGACAGAGAGGTTTTCGCGGTGCCTGGTTCGGTGCTTTCACCAATGAGCCGCGGGACGAATGATTTGATCGGGGAGGGGGCGATGCCAATGACTAATCCAAAAGCGGTTTTGGACGCGCTCAGAATTGAAGAAGGCAGCAAGGCGCCTAAACCAAAGGAACAAGCCTTAAGCGATATGGAACGCACGGTTTTGCGGATTTTGGGTCAGGATTCTCTGCATATTGATGAGATTTGTGTCCGGATGGACCTGAGCGTGGAGAAGTTGACCGTGACCCTGACGATGATGGAATTGAAGGGTTTGGTGACCCGTGAGCAGGGCATGACCTACCGCCAAAACGGCAGGTGGATGTAAATACCAGGTAGGCACGGCGTGCCGTGCCCCTACAATTGATCAGATAGGTAACATTTGGGAGATGAAAACCAACAATTCAATCCCACAACATCGAAAACACCGTCTACCTGATTTTGATTATTCCCAACCCGGCGCATATTTTGTGACCATTGTCACCCAGAATCGCAAAACGTTAATTGGTCAGATTGTTGATGGGGAAATGGTTTTGAATAAGGTTGGGAAGATGGTGAAAGAGGTGTGGATTGCCATACCCGAGCATTTTCCGAATGTTGAGTGTGGGGAATTTGTTGTCATGCCAAACCATTTCCATGGGATCATTTCCATCATGGCGGATATACAGGATAAACACGATGTAGGGGCACGGCACGCCGTGCCTCAGACAGAAGGTGCGATTGAGCGGTTTGGCAAACCCGTTTCAGGTTCTCTCCCCACAATTATTCGCTCGTTCAAATCAGCAACAACAAAGGCTTTCCATAAATTTCCTGATCATTTAGAGGAACCTCTGTGGCAGCAGGGTTATTACGACCATGTTATTTGGAATGAGAGGGAGTACAGAGCGACCTACGATTACATCCGTGCCAATCCGATGAATTGGGAAAAGGATGAGGAGTTTATTATTTCCTTATAGACGGTCACGTCTTTCCGCAGGGAAAGCACGGCGTGCCGTGCCCCTACATTATTATTGGTTGATAATATCTATCGACGCGCGACAAGTTGCGCAATCCGACCTACAATCGCAACCCTTGACAAGAAATTGGATATGGTATGATAGGCGTGCTATTTTTGAGCCATATTTTTCAAGGGAGTCATTTTGGAAGCCTATTGCTTTAAATGTAAAGAAAAAAGAGAAATCACTCAGGCGCAGCCTGGGTTTACCAGCCGTGGCGCGGCAATGACAAACGGCGTTTGCGCGGTTTGCGGCACAAAACTGTTTCGCATGGGCGTGACCCCTGCGCATGAAGGTTTGGAGAAGCCAGTTGTTGTTCCGACCAAATCTGCAGCAAAAAAGCCTGCCAGCGCTAAAAAAACGAAGACCGCCACAAAGCAACCCGCCACTAAAAGTGTAAATGGCAAAAAAGTGCGATCCGGAAATGGAAAACCATTGGTTATCGTGGAATCGCCTGCGAAGGCACGGACGATTGGCAAATTCCTTGGAGATGGCTTCCAGGTGTTGGCTTCGGTGGGGCATGTACGCGATCTGCTTAAATCGCAACTGAGCGTCGACGTTGATAACGACTTCAACCCGAAGTACCGCGTGCCAAACGAGAAAAAAGAGTTGGTTTCGGAAATTACTGCAACCGCAGCCCGCAGTAAGAAGGTATTTCTTGCAACTGACCCTGACCGCGAAGGCGAGTCAATTGCCTGGCACGTGATGGATTCAGCCCAGATCGAACCCGAAAAAGTCGAACGGGTGGTTTTTCATGAAATCACCAAGGAAGCCGTAGACGCAGCCTTTGCCCACACCCGCGAGATCGACATGGACCTGGTGGATGCCCAACAAGCCCGCCGCATTCTGGACCGCTTGGTGGGGTATGGTGTAAGCCCGATTCTTTGGGCAAAAGTGAAAGGGCGCCTTTCTGCCGGTCGGGTGCAATCAGTGGCACTGCGACTAATCGTTGAACGTGAACGCGAAATCCAGGCGTTTATACCGGTTGAGTATTGGAAGATTTCGGCTTTGTTCGAAGCGGACGATACCAAGAAACAATATAGAGCAAGGCTGTACAAGGTCAATAAGGCTGATCCTGACCTCTCGGATGAAGCCAAGACCAAGGCTTTGCTGAATAAACTCGAGCGGGCAAGTTATCAACTCGACAGCATCGATCGCAGCACCAAAAGCATTCGCCCCGGCGCGCCATTCATCACCAGCACCCTGCAGCAGGAAGCTTCAACACGCATTGGGTTTTTGACCAAGAAGACCATGGCAGTCGCGCAGCAACTTTATGAAGGCATGAACCTCGGTGGGGGCGAGGAAACTGGCTTGATCACCTATATGCGAACTGATTCCGTGCACGTTTCGGTGCAGTCGGTCAAAGAAGCGCGTGAATACATCGCGAAAAAATACGGCGACAGTTATGTGCCAGAAAAGCCGCCAGTGTACCGCACGCGGGCTGCCTCAGCACAGGAAGCCCATGAAGCAATCCGCCCGACTTCCGTAAGACGCACTCCCGAGAGCGTTAAAGATCACCTGACTGCCGATCAATACAAACTATACAAATTGATTTGGCAGCGTTTCATCGCGAGCCAGATGTCTCCCGCGCTGATCGAAACGATCACTGCTGATATTGCCGGAAAGATGGAAAAGGAAACCTGCGTGTTCCGCGCGACAGGAAGTAAGACCGTTTTCACCGGTTATCGAGCAGTTTATTCTGCTGTTAGGGGTGAGGACGAAAAAGAGGATGAGGATCAGACCGAGCTTCCGATTGAGTCATTGCTGGTGGGGCAGGAACAGCGTTTGTTGGAATTGAATCCCAGCCAACATTTCACCGAACCACCGCCACGATTTACTGAAGCCTCGCTGATCCAGGTGTTGGAAGAAAACAAAATTGGCAGACCTTCCACTTATTCCGCGATCATCACCACGATCCAAGTGCGCGGTTACGTGACACGCGAATCGAAGCGACTGATTCCGACGGAAATCGGTTTTTTGGTCAACGACCTGGTGGTGGAGTACTTCCCTTCGATCGTGGATATTGAATTCACATCCTCAATGGAAGACAAGCTGGATGACATCGCGCAGGGTAAAACCCCCTGGGTTGAGGTAATGCGCGACTTCTACGTGCCGTTCAAAGTGAGCTTGGATCATGCCAAAGAGAACATGCCCAAGACGAAGCTGAAACCGGATCCGATCGGTAGAGCTTGCCCTAAATGTGGTGGGGATTTGGTGCTGCGGACGGGGCGATTTGGTCGGTTCATCAGTTGCTCAAACTTCCCGGAATGCAAGCATACCGAACCGTGGCTAGAGACGATTGGAGTAACTTGCCCTGAATGCCAGAAGGGCGATATTGTCCAGAAACGCAGCAAGAAGGGCAGAGTGTTTTATGGTTGCTCAAGATACCCTGAATGCAGCTATGTCTCATGGGATAAACCCCTGGCTAGAGCCTGCCCAAAGTGTGGCGGTAAATTGACCACGAAGAACGACAAACAGGCAAGCTGCGCTAACTGCCACTCGAGATTTGAACTTGAGGACGGCGCTTTGCAGCAGTAATAGCTACTGGTATGAAACCTGCACCTTAAGAAGTGATAACTACTTTCATTGAGGTGCAGGTATGGAAAACACACTGGATTTTATTAAAGAAAAACTAAATCAACCGAGAAACCTGGCTATTGCAGCTGCGGTGGCTGGTTTGATTCTTGGGTTGATCATTGGATGGGTGATTCTGCCTGTGCAGTGGACCGACGCTTCTGCTGAACATTTGCGGGCAGACCTGCGCCAGGACTATCTGCGCAACCTGATCACCACCTATACCCTGAATGGCGACAAGGAAAAAGCTCTCCAACTTTATGGAGAATTGGGCAAACAGGCTTCTCCCACCCTCAGCCAATTAATTGTCGCGCCAGGCTTCCTTTCAGGCGAGCAGATTACCCGTTTCACCACCGCCCTCGGGATTGCAATCCCACAGGCAAGCGGCGAGACCACCCCAGCACCCCTGACTCTTCAGGATGGTAACGAGGTAAAGGTGGACACAGGCAGTACTGCAGAGCCGGCGAAGAAATCCAACACCTTATTATGGTTAGGTTTTGGGTTGCTGGCGATACTTGGCGTGGGAGCGTATCTTGCGTATCGGTATTATTTCAAAGAGCGACCAGTCGTTGAGGGTAAACCTCTTGACGACGACACCTCCGAGAATCGGGTCGCGCCAACAGGATCACGGCAGCCTGCGGCAGTGCCAATGCGAACTGCACCCGAACCAACCCCAGCCGCGGCACCTGTGCAAAGCCAGTCGGTGTTCAAGGCGCCATTCTTTGGCAACGGCAAGCAATCGAATGGGACTACCGTCCATAAGCCTGTCGGGCAATTTATGTCCACTTATGCGTTTGGGGATGATCGCTATGACGAGTCGTTTACTTTCGACGCGCCAAACGGCGAATTTTTGGGTGAATGCGGCGTAAGCATCTCGGACATCATTGGCGTGGGAGAGCCAAAGAAGATCTCTGCTTTCGACATCTGGTTGTTCGATAAGAACGATATTCAGACCGTGACCAAGGTTCTGATGAGCAGACATAGTTTTGAGGATGCCAGCACACGGCAGAGACTGGAAATCCGTGGCGAACCCATCCTGGCAGAACCTGGACAGCAATTTGTTCTGGAAACCGCAACTTTGCGCCTGGAAGGGCGGATCGTGGATGTCATGTACGGAGATATGCCCCTACCAGAGGATAGTTACTTCCAGCGCAGCACAGTGGAGCTGGCGATTTACAGAAAGTAATAATGCCAGGTAGAAAATAATAATTGGACCACCAGAAAGAAAACCCGATAAAGACTGGACTAATGCTATTTTTGATAGCCGGTATTTATATTGTTGCGTTTCCATTTTTGCTCCCAGGAATTCTTAAAGGTATTTCTCTTAGGTTTAAATTTCTCAGAGTGGCCCTTACTCAGAGTAAGTTTATTGTTTTTGTTTACTCGAATAGCCCTATCTGGAAATCTTATATCGAGGAGAACTTCCTTCCACAAATTCAAGATCACGCTATCCTATTAAACTGGTCTGAACGAGGTCAATGGGACAAACATGAGTGGGCTGTTCAAGCATTCCACCATTGGGGTGGGCGGGAGAATTTCAATCCATTAGCGATTGTTTTCTGTAATTTAGTTGATGTTCGGGTAATTCGTCTTTACAGTGCTTTTCACGACTTCAAGCATGGGAATGTAGTCGCCTTGCAGAAGGCTGAAGCTCAGTTGTTTGATTTGATGAAGACAAAAACACTTCGTAAATCTGCCTAATACCGCATAAACAGTTGTAGATATTTTTGTGAAGGTATTGTAATAACAAAAACGGTTTCCCTCACGGAACCCGTTTTGAGTCTCAAAAGTGTGAGAATTACTCGATTTTAAGGATTTTGATTTTTAAGATCGATTTGTTAGGGAGCACAACCTCCACCGTTTCACCCTTTTTATGTCCCATCAGGGCTGTCCCCATCGGAGATTCGTAGGAAATCTTGTGCTGGCGGGGATTGGCTTCGCTGGCTCCAACGATGATAAAGGTTTCTTCAGGCTCGTTATCTTCCTGGAGGGTAACCGTGTTCCCGATCTGAATTATCGAGGTGTTTATGTCCGCATCCTCGATGTAAGTGGCTTTTGAAAGGATGGCTTCAATTTGTTGGATCCGACCTTCCAGGAAGCCCTGGTCTTCCTTTGCCATGTGATAGTCGGCGTTTTCAGAAAGGTCACCCATCTCGATCGCATGTTTCAGACGACGGGCAATATCTTCGCGGCGGGGACCTTTGAGCTCAGCGAGTTCTTCCTGAAGTTTTTCCTTGCCGGCAGGGGTTAATAATTGGGGTGTAAGAGCCATGATGAGTGTTTTTCTCCTAAGGTAGTGTTTGTGAGTCGAAGAGGCGCAGGTGTTCGTCGATCGCGAAGCGATCGGTCATACCAGCGATGTAGTCGCAAATGGTACGTTCGAGACCGCGCTGGGGAATGAGTTCCTGGACTGCTTCGGGCAAAGCTGAAGGTGTTTTTTGGTACATCGTGAATATATCGGTGATGATTTTTTCAGATTTTACTGACATACGCACCACGCGGTGGTGACGATAAAGTTTGTTGAAAAGGAAATCTTTCAGTTCCCGGTTGCGGCGGTACATATCTTCGCTGAATCCAGCCACGTTGAAAGGCAGTTTCTGCAGATCGAGCGAGGAGCTGACGCTGCTTTTACGAAGGTAGCGATCGATGGATTGGATCAGATCGGTGATTTCGAAGTTGATCAAGCGGCGGATGATCTGATGCCGTGAGAGGTCGTCGAGCGTGTCGCTGCGGCGGCGCCCGATGCTTTCGTTGACGATTTCCCAGAGAGCAATCCCATCCAATTGGGCAGGCGTGATCATCCCGGAGCGCAAACCGTCGTCCAGGTCGTGGGAGGTGTATGCCAGCTCATCGGCAACATTGGCAATTTGGGCTTCAAGGCTGCCGCGCAACTCGGGGTCATAGTCCTGGGCGTCAGCGATGTCGTAGTCCGTTTCGTGTTTTACCATGCCCTCAAGCACTTCCCAGCTGAGGTTAAGACCCGGGAAATCAGGGTAGCGGTTCTCAAGCTCAGTCACAATTCGCAAAGAATGCTGGTTGTGATTAAAACCACCGTGTTCCTTCATCAGGCGCGCCAGGGCAGTTTCGCCGGAATGACCAAAGGGAGGGTGACCAATATCGTGGGCAAGGCAGATCGTTTCGATCAGGTCTTCGTTAGCGCCGAGTGTGCGGGCAACGGAGCGACCAATTTGGGCGACCTCGATCGAGTGGGTCAGGCGGGTGCGGTAATAATCACCCTCGTGATTAATAAAAACCTGGGTCTTATACTCAAGCCGGCGAAAGGCCGTGGTGTGAATCACCCGTTCGCGGTCACGCTGGAAGCGCGTGCGATAGTCCGCCTCCTCTTCAGGATACTTGCGACCCTTGGAGTTTTTGCTGTGAATCCCGTAAGGAGCCAGAGTTTGGTCTTCGATTTCTTCAAGTTGTTGTCTGCTATAAATCATGCAATGCCTCTGCGGGTATTATACGAGTAATCTATCAGGGATGTAAAAATCAGTTGATGATTGTACCAATTGCGGCACCGTCGAGCGCCAGGCGAAGCGCACCGGGTGAGACGGCTGAAAATATCTGCACAGAAAGCCCTGGCAGGTCACGGCAGAGTGCCTGCATGGATTGAACTTTTGTGACCATTCCGCCGGTCACATCCTGGCTGGCAGAGCCTTGGAGAAATTCCAAAGAATCCAAATGAGCTGAAATATGGGGCAGAAGGTTTTGGTTAGTCGGATAATCCCCGAAAACACCCTCAATTTTGCCCGCAAGCAGGATGCGATCCGGATGCAGTTGACGCGCCAGGTGGACGAAGAGGTCTTCAGTAGAGAGGATCGTGCCACCGAGAGTGAGGTCAAAGACGACATCGCCATAGACGAGGGGAATCAAACCCATCTCGTAACTTCGCTTAATAGGTGTCAAATTCCAAGCGTTTATCTCATGATTGTCAGCCGTGATGCAGGCAGATGGGGGAAAGGCGATCAGGGGTAAATTGAGCAACTGTGCCTGATCAATGATGATCTGATTGAGCTTGCGAGCACTGTGCCAGACTTGTTGAAAACCCAGGCTTGCTTCCGGGCTGCGCACACCCTCACGCGTGCCAAATTGGGAGGCGGCATGATGACCAAAAGAGCCGGAGCCATGCCCGAGCAGAAGTTGGTGAGTGGGATTGTCCAACCGCCACGCGGCAATCTGGGAAAGAAGAGCATTGATCTGCTCAATCAGGGCAGTTTCAGGCAGATCTTTGTCCGTGATCAGCGAGCCACCCAATTTAAGAAACGTCAGGCTATGGTCAGACATGTGGCAACTCTTCAGGCAGGAGATGCGTGGCGAAGACATGAGGGGACCCAGCAGCAATCAGCGCTTGCATGACCGCGGCTTCCGTTTCGGGCGTGACGAGTGCGAGCATGTGACCGCCCATTCCGCCACCGGTGAGTTTTGCGCCAAGCGCGCCAGCCTCCCGGGCAGCAAGAATCTGCGTGTCCAGTTCTGGGCAGGACAGCCGAAGGGCAGAGAGGTGTTCCTGGTTGGCATTCATTGCCTTGCCTAGCGCTTCCATGTCCCCAATTTGGAAAGAGCGTTTGCTCTGGTGAACCAATTCGGCGATCGCATCCAAGTGTGGAAGGGCCATTTCGGGTTTGTCTTCAAGATCCCGGGCAAGTTGACCGGTCGATTCCCGGGTGGATTTTCGAACCCCGGAATCGGCTACTACAAAAGTGAAATCACGGTTTGGAAGAATAAATTCGGTTACCTCTCCGCGCTGATAGAAAATTGGTTTTTCATAGGTTATGACGGTGTTATCGATACCGGATGGGCGTCCGTGCACGCCTTGTTCAGACTGGAAAGCCAGCGTGTTGAGCTCCTGGGATTTCAGCGGGTGACCAAGAAATGACGACATGGCACGCAGTAGCGAGATAGCAATCGCAGCACTGGAGCCCAAACCCGCGGCAACAGGCAGCTCTGATGTAAGGGTAATTCGGCAAGTAGGTGTTTGATGGAGACCGAGGAAAGAGAACAAGAGATTTAAGGTATGAACAAGAATGTGGTCTTCTTGAAGCTCTGCCAGGTCATGATCAATGCCAAGCATTGCAGCCTTGATGTGGATCTTGCCTTGCGGCTGACCAATCGCAGGCTCGACCGTGGCGCGGACCCTCAGGCTGGTCAGGGGGATGGCAATGGCGGGGCTGTTGTAGACCACAGCGTGTTCGCCAAGCAGAATCAGTTTTCCACAAGCGGTTGCAGTTGTTGCGGGCATGGTTTACCTCAATATCTCAGATAGAGAATTAGCATGACCGCCACACCCCAAAGCAGGATGGCGATTTGCAGTGCACGGTCCTTCAGCAACACTTCTTCCGGGGTGGAAGCAGTATTGAAATTTTGGATCAGGTACATGTAACGGAAGATGCCAAAGAACACGAATGGAATCGTGAGCATCATCGAGTATGAAGGACCCTGGGGGTGAGCGGAGAAAGTGTAGAGCATGTAGGTGATCAGGATGGAAGTCAGCATGACGACCAGGTACTGATTCAGAAGCGGAATCGAGTAGCCATTCAACACTTTTCGAAACTCTCCGGCACTTCCTTCCAATAACCGAAGTTCAGCAAACCGCTTTCCAAAGCCAAGGAAAAGCGCTAAAAGCGCGGTCAGGATGAAGAGCCAGGGTGAGAAGAAGGTCACATGGATAACGTTAATACCGGCAAGCACTCGTAGCAGAAAACCAATCGCAATGACCATTACATCCACGATCATGATGTGTTTGAGCCACTTGGAATAGGCAAGCATGAGCAGAGTGTAGGCGATACAGATCAGCCCGAACTCCCAGGAGAGGAAAAATGCCGCGCTGAAGCTTGCGAGTGCCAGGACAATGACAAGGCTGACAGCAACTTTTAGGGGTAGGCGACCCGAGGCAAGCGGGCGGTGGCACTTTTGGGGGTGCTGCCGGTCAGCTTTGAGGTCGATGATGTCGTTGATGGTGTAAGTGAGCCCGGAAACCATGCAGAAGATAAAAAAAGCCGCCAGAACACGTAAAGCGGGCTCAACTGCAAAGAGCTGGCGGTCGAATACCAAACCCGCAAAAATGACCAGGTTTTTTGTCCATTGTCGAGGACGAAGGGTTTCTATCAGGACTTTTACCATACGAATATCTTACCATAAGGGGGGGAATTGCTGATGGCTGATAGGTTGTAGATGGCAGGTGGTAGGGGGTTGTTGGGTTATTTATAATGAACATGGTATGTCGGGGTAGAATGGCGGCTAAAAGGAATACTAGATAGAACTGGAGCCTTATGCAAAGAATTTGGAATTGTTGCTTCGTGCCAATTACATTCGACTCCGTTCCGAGAAGACGGTTGTCCATAACCATAAATGTCGAAAAGGGACGAAAGTACTACTACCAATCCATGTTAAAGAAGTTAGTGTCCATTTTGTAGCGTTGCGGGAATGATAAGTAGAAACAGGTACAATATTATTGAAAGCTATAACCAAGGAAAAGCACATGAAACCTGATTATCCAAACCGAGGATTAACCATCTTAATTGCTACATACAACGCTTCCGCGATGATTGAGGAGACCCTCAGGCGGTTAATAATGATGGACAAAGTGCCAGGAATGCCCTGGGAAGTCCTTCTAGTTGACAACAATTCCACTGATGACACTGCACAAAAAGCCCGAGATTTCTGGACTATTGACGCAGAACTAAGGATTATCAACGAGCCAAAACAAGGAGCAGGATTTGCATCTTTTCGCGGTATGAAGGAAGCCGAGTATGGTTACATTGGCTTTGTTGATCAGGATAATTGGGTAAGGTCAGACTGGATGATCAACTCAGTTGCTCACTTGGAAGCTTCTGAAAGGATCGGCATCGTCTGCGCGAAAGGAAGTGCCATTTTTGAGGGGGAAGAACCTGCTTGGTTCAATCGTTATCAACAAAACTTTGCGGTTGGTCCCCAAAGCAAAACCAATGGAAATGCTGAAAATATAAACACCTTCTTCTACAATGCCTCTAGTATTATGCGTAAAACAGCGATTGATGACTTATTACAAAAAGGATTTACTCCTTTGATGAAAAGCCGCGCAACCAAACAAATTCTTGCTGGCGATGATACTGAAATTCAAATGATGTTACGTTTGTTAGGGTGGGAGATTCATTACCAAGATAACATACGTTTTGACCACTACATGCCAGCAAAGCGTCTTTCGTTGGAATATTTCCGAGATATGAGGAAGGGGATGGGTGCTTCTTCAGTTTACCTTGGGATTTATCGCAATGCTCTTAATGCCCATTTTGGAGGATTGCCGAGAACAAAAATCGATTGGGAAGTCGCCCTGGATGATTCAAAAAGAAGAACGCTGAGCGACCCCTTAGCTATTGGTGCAAGTCTGATTTCGAAATTTGCTTCCAACCATCGGGTCGCCACTTTCTGGTCAAATATGGGTGAATTTCAAGAACGAAAACGCTTGAAAGCGGATTTCGACAAGGTTCAAAATGAAATTTATTCCTGGTTGGATTCCTGGGTTGCCAGGGAGTAAAAAAAAGAATTGCTCTGTGGCCTTCTATGGAAAAGAGAGTAAAGTCTACCTTTTTGCCCTAGACCAGGAATTCTTCCTTTCGATTGAACCTCTCTAACAAAGCCCAAGTGCTTGTAAACTAGAAATTCTTACTCTTTGACTGCAAATGTCGTCATTCGCACACATTTTACTTTGCTAAAGGCTGGCTGCTTGACCGAATCGAGCACGACGCGTCTGTGTCCATCATGGTTTTTTTCATATACTCTGTCTGCTGAATTATGGACAATCAAAACCCCGCCTGTCTTTAGAAAAGGTATCCACTCATCATAAGCCCGTCTCGCCCCAGCAGGACTCTGATCCCCGTCCAAAACAAGCATGTCAATTTCTTTGTTCCAATCACAATCTATGGTGTCATCACACTCCCTATAAACGATAACGTAATTACATAAGCCAGCTTCATAGATATTTGCCTCAAATTGGTCAAGAAGGTTTAGAGAGAGTTTGCTTTCGATTTCCTTGTAGACTGGCACAGAAAATTCATCTCCTGAAGCATCAAACGGATCGATCACATGCACAATCCCACTCCCTTTTACTCTCCTTGCCCCAGCAGTAACCACAGTCGATCGCCCTAAGAATGCGCCAATTTCAACAATAACTGGTTTATCAGGAAGATTGATACTGTATTCCCATTTTTGTGCTAACTCTTCTGCAGTTACCCAGCCTGGTATATCTTCAGCCAAAAAAAGGTAAGCCTTCTTAGAACCCCGTCCAAATTTAACTAAGAGTGGGTAAATTATCCTTTTAAGTCCTTGTTTCAATTGTCTAAGCATTGTGATCCTTGATTCCTGGATAGTTAACTTGATCCGTTGTAAATTTAATTAGTTTTAGTATAACACTCTGGAAGTAGCGATTTTAGGCGCTGACCCCCGCACACAAGATGGAAAAATTACTACTATAAGGGTATAATCATGGTATGAAAATTGGGGTTTTATCTTACCGCTTTGACTATTATCCTTATCGACGGAACATTCTTTACAAACTTCCGGACGCGGAGTATATGCCAGTAAAGGATCTTTATAGCAACCTGCGTAGAGCAGCATTGTTTGCGAATCGTCGCAATGGCAGAGAGCTTTTCCCTACCTTTGACCTAAATAATCAGTTTGACGATTTTGAATTGAACAAGGTTGACATTCTCCATTTTTTTAATGGTGTGAGTTTTGGACGTACGCCTTGGGTAACTCATTTTGAAACCCTTTTACCCAGATTTTCGAGAGCTTTGGCTCGGTACCAAGGTAAAAATAAGTTATCACTTGAGATGACACCTCTCCTCCAGCGAGGTTTTCATGCCTTAAAATGTCTATCTTGTAAGCGCATCATTGCCATGTCGCAGGCTGCAGCAGAATTCCAGAGGGACTTGCTCACAGAACTTCCTTCCGAAGATCGGGAGGTTATTCTAGGCAAAATGGTTGTTCTACATCCACCTCAGGACGTGTTGGTTGAGCAGCCAGTAGAACATCATCACGACAGCTCGCAGCCAATTCGGTTTTGCTTAGTTGGCGATGGTTTTTTCCGCAAAGGTGGCAAAGAAATACTTCTGGCATTTGAGAACCTAATTAAAAAAGAAAAGGCACTTATTAAACTGGTCCTGGTGAGTTCAATAAGGCTGGATTCTTATGCAGCTCAAGAGACTGAAGAAGATAGAAAGTGGGCCCTCAAGTTCATTGAAGAGAATCCTTTCTGGATTGAGCATTACCAGAATATTCCTCATATTCAAGTCCTGGAGCTCATGAAGGGTTGTGATGTTGGTCTTTTACCGACATATGCAGACAGTTATGGTTTCTCTGTTCTGGAAGCGCAGGCTTGTGGGTTGCCTGTGATCAGTACCGATGTGCGCGCCTTGCCCGAAATCAACAATACTGGCGTGGGTTGGATCATTCACGTCCCAAAAAACGAATTTGGCGAAGCTCTTTACTACTCTCCTGAAGATCGTCAATGCCTTTCACAACAAATCCTGGTTGGGCTGGAAACAATTGTTCGGAATATTGTTGCCAACCCATCTGTAATCTACACAAAGGCACTCAAGTCGATTGAACGCATACGCGAGATGCATGACCCTGCAAATTATGCCCAAAGACTTCGCGAGATTTACCAAGAAGCTATGGAAGGCTAAACTCCCAATCATCCTACTTGTTTATCATTTTCAGTAATCCATGTAAATGTGGATTAATAAAATAATTAAGTTAAAATACTATCTATGAAGTCATCAAAAACCAGACCATCTGTCATTTACGAAAGAGGTAAATAACTGTATATGGATAACAATATATTTCATGGCAAACGAGTGTTGATCACCGGTGGTCTGGGATTCATCGGCTCCAATCTTGCGATTAAACTTGTCGGTTTGGGAGCAGACGTTACATTAGTGGATAGTCTAATTCCGACTTATGGCGGTAATTTTTGGAATATTGAGCCGATCAAGGACAAGGTCCATGTTAATATTTCTGATGTTCGCGACCCTTATGCCATGAAGTACCTGATATCTGGGCAGGATTTTCTGTTTAATCTGGCCGGTCAAACCAGCCATGTGGACTCGATGGAGAACCCTGAAACAGATCTTGCAATCAACACTCAGGCACAGCTACAGATATTAGAGGCTTGCCGGCATCACAATTCAGATATTAAAGTTGTTTTTGCCAGCACCAGGCAAGTTTATGGAAGACCTATGCACATTCCGGTTGAAGAGGACCACCCTCTTGTTCCAGTCGATATAAATGGCGTTCACAAACTTGCTGGTGAGCACTATCACCGACTTTATAACAACATCTATGGCATACGGTCTGTCATTTTGAGATTGACCAACACCTATGGTCCACGTATGCGGGTTGTTGATGCCAGGCAAACATTTTTAGGAATTTGGATTCGTCGTTTAATCGAGGGGCAACCAATCCAGATTTTTGGCGATGGTTCTCAACGGCGTGATTACAATTATGTCGATGACGTTGTTGACGCCTTGCTCATGGCGGCCCAAACGGACATGTGTTGTGGCGAGGTGCTCAATCTCGGTTCCAGGGAAGTGCTTTCCCTCACTGAAACGGCTATGATATTTCTCAAGCTTGTACCTGAGGGCGAACTGAAATATGTTCCTTTCCCAAGTGACCGATTAAGGATAGACATTGGGGATTACCAGGGTGACTTCACTAAAATATCTACTGAATTAGGTTGGGAACCTAAAGTAAGTTTTGAAGATGGATTACGTAAAACGCTCGACTATTACCGTCAAAATCAAATCAGGTATTGGTAGGTGATAAATGACTTCCCAACAGATTCCGCTCGCCAACCCGCGGGCAGCTTATGAAGAACACAGCAATCAAATCAAGGCGGCTCTTGATTCCGTCCTGGACAGCGGTAAGTACATACTTAGCGGGGAAGTGAGCGCATTTGAAAAAGACTTTGCTAACTTCATAGGACTGAACCATTGTGTCACAGTGAACAGCGGCACTGACGCAATCGTGTTGGCTCTCAAAGCGCTCGGCATCGGAACGGGTGACGAGGTTATTACTGTTTCGCACACAGCAGTAGCAACAGTTGCCGCTATCGAACTTTGTGGAGCAATTCCAGTTTTGGTCGACGTGGATCCAAAGAGTTATTGCCTCAACCCTGAGATGCTCGAGACCGTAGTAAGTGAAAAAACCAAAGCCATCCTGCCAGTTCACCTTTATGGTCATGCTGCAGACATGCCTTCTATCATGGCATTTGCAAAAGAGCATGGTCTGTTCGTAATCGAAGATTGCGCCCAGGCACATGGAACCAGCATCAATGGACAAACGGTTGGAACCTTTGGCGATGTGACCTGCTTCAGTTTTTATCCCACAAAAAACTTAGGAGCCATGGGAGATGGTGGCGCGGTACTGACCAATCAACCGGCTTTGGCAGAAAAATTACGTCTGCTGCGCCAATATGGATGGCGTGAACGCTATGTCAGCGAGATGCAAGGGTTGAATACCCGCATGGATGAGATGCAGGCTGCCATTTTGAACATCAAACTTCCTTTTTTGTCGAGTGACAATACCAGGAGAAAGAAAATTGCTGATTGTTACAATCAAAACCTACAAGAAGCAGGTTTTTTTCTGCCTACAGAAGCAGAAAATGTTACTCACACTTGGCATCTCTATGTAATCCAGACCGAATTTCGGGAAAACCTAATTGCATATTTACGTCAGAATGATATTGGCTGCGGCGTGCATTATCCACAGGCAGCCCATCAACAGCCTGCGTATCGTAACCGGCTAAAAGGGGCGAATAATCTACCAGTGACGGAAGCGTTGGTTTCCCGAATTTTGAGCCTTCCCATGTACCCACAGCTTCCTTTGGAGGACGTAAAGAGAGTGTGCGACCTGCTGTTGCTCTGGCATAAGTAGATTCAATTAATGATCAGTTAGAAGCACAATTTATTGGATGTAATAGTAACAGTCCGTATCAGAACAGCGCTTTTGATAGGGCGAGCCTGCGCCGCCTAAAAGGTATAATAAGTTATACTGAGAGGCTTATGGAACGAATACGAAACTTTTGCATTATCGCCCACGTGGATCACGGGAAGTCAACCCTGGCAGACAGGATGCTCCAGATGACCAATACCATTGCAGACCGGGATATGACGGCGCAAGTATTGGATTCTATGGACCTGGAACGCGAAAAAGGCGTGACCATCAAGGCATCCGCCGTACGCATGATCTATAATGCCAAAAATGGTCAGGATTACGAATTCAACCTGATCGACACCCCCGGGCATGTGGACTTCAACTATGAGGTCAGCCGTGCACTTTATGCCTGTGAGGGGGCAGTGTTGGTGGTGGACGCGACCCAGGGCATTGAAGCCCAAACCCTGGCAAACCTTTACCTGGCATTGGATGCCAACCTGGTTATCATTCCCGTTATCAACAAGGTCGATTTGCAGTCGGCAGACGTAGAGGGGGTCAAGCGAGACCTGAAGATTTTACTGGGTGTTGAGGACGATGAGATCCTTCCCATTAGCGCCAAGACTGGCGTTGGTGTGGAGGAGGTTCTGGAAGCAATTGCAGCCAAGATCCCCGCGCCAAAGCGATCTGAAGAAATGCCCTTGAGAGCCCTGATCTTTGATTCACATTATGACTCTTACAAAGGCGTGATTGCTTACGTCCGGGTTTTTGATGGCAGCCTGACGGCAAGCGACAAGGTCGCAATGATGGCAACCGGCACGAAAATCGTTCCTGTTGAAATAGGTATTTTCTCGCCAAGTTTGATCCCGATTGCCGAATTGAAAGCTGGTGATGTTGGATACGTGGCGACCGGACTAAAAACCGTTTCGGAGTGCCGCGTTGGCGATACGATCACCAATGCCGCCAAACCAGCAGACGCGCCGTTGCCTGGTTACAGGCACCCAAAACCAATGGTCTTCGCTGGAGTATACCCGGTTGATGGGGAAGATTATGCCAATTTGAAAGAGGCTTTGGAGAAGCTGCAGCTAAATGACGCCTCTCTGACCTATGAACCTGAATCTTCCGAAGCTCTGAATTTTGGTTTCCGGTGTGGCTTCCTGGGACTTTTCCACATGGAGATCATCCAGGAACGAATCGAACGCGAATATGACCTGGATGTGGTCTTTACTGCGCCATCAGTGGAATACCAGGTCGACTTGAGCGATGGAACCACGATTATCATCGATTCCCCTGCCGATCTGCCGGACGAAGGTCGAATCAAGGAAATTTATGAGCCGTGGATGTCCCTGGAAATTTTCAGCCCGACGGATTACTACGGCGTGATCATGGAGATGGTCCGAAAACGACGCGGAATATACATCGACCAGGAATACCCGGCAGCAAACCGGGTGCAACTTAACTTTGAAATTCCTCTGTCGGAAATTATCGTCGATTTCTTCGATTTGTTAAAATCCAATACCCGCGGTTATGCCTCCATGGATTACCAGTTCCTGGATTATCGCGCAGGCGATCTGGTGAAACTGCAAATTCTGCTGAATGAAGAACCAGTAGACGCGCTGACGGCGATTGTGCACAGCCAGGACGCGTACCATAAAGGTCAGGCGCTGGTGAGCAAACTGAAAGAAATCATCCCTCAGCAAATGTTTACGATCCCCATCCAGGCTTACGCCGAGGGAAGGGTTATTTCCCGAGCGAACGTCAAAGCCTTAAGGAAAGATGTTTTGGCGAAATGTTATGGCGGTGATATTACCCGCAAGAAGAAACTGCTCGAGAAGCAAAAAAAGGGTAAAAAACGCATGAAAATGGTTGGGAGTGTGGAAATACCCCAGGAAGCTTTCATGGCGATTTTACGCCTGGAGAATTAATGGCTGAGGCAAGTAAAGGCTCTCGCGCCGGCGATACCATGCGGGTGGCGGTGGCGCTGCTGGTCAGCGGACTGGCTATCTGGTTGCTGGTGCGGCAGATTGACTTGCAGGCCTTTTTGGCCGCTCTCAGGTCGCTGACACCACTGGCCTTAGTCTTGATTGTGGCTTGTTTTACAGTAGGATTGTTTGTTCGGGGGCTGGTTTGTTGGCTGATCCTGGGTAAAGAATTCACTTTTTCAGCGGCATTTTGGGCGATGAATGTGGGCTACCTGTTGAACAGCATTTTGCCTCTCAGGCTGGGGGAAGTGGGGAGAGCGGTTTTGTTGGTGAGGCATGGCAAGGGCAGACATAACTACCCCGAAGTGTTTGCAGCTATCGTGACTGAACGCATGATGGACCTGATGATTGGCTCCCTCTTTTTTCTAGCAACTTTGCCACTTATGGTAGGAGAAAGCAATCTTAAGCGCGTAGTTATTATTACTGCTGTGGTTTTGCTGCTCGCCAGTGTGGTAATTTTCATCAGTGCCAGGCGAAGAAAAAGCCTGATGAGCTGGTTGGAAAGCCGTTTCGGCTCGAAGAAATTAATCAAAGACAATGTATTGCCAGCGATAGACAAGTTGCTGACTGGCTTTCAGATCTTCTTAAAGCCCAGGTTGTTTTTTACAGCCTTTTTTCTTTTGGCAATCAGTTGGGCGATGTCCATGGTCGAATTCACCATTTTGCAGAACGCCATTCTGGATCATTCCGAGTGGTGGTGGCCAGCCCTGATCACGCCGGCAAGCGCTTTTGTGAACGCGCTGCCTGCCGCACCTGCAGGGTTGGGGGTGTTTGAAGCTGGTGCTGTCGCAGCGTATTCGCTGGTCGGAGTGGGCAAGGCAGACGCGCTGGCGATGGCACTCGTGGTTCACGCGGTTCAGGTCATCATTCCCGTGTTTGTAGGTATGGTCGGGATTTACGTGATGGGCGAAAACCTGGGAACGTTAGTGCGAAGCGCGAGAAGACAGGCAGGCGACCGCGATCTCTCATGAAAGTATTGATCACCTCCACCTACTTCCATCCTTACAACTCAGGCTTGTCAGTTTATGCCTTGAGGGTGGCGCGCGGTTTGGTTGAGCTTGGACACGAAGTTTGTGTGCTCACTTCGCAATACAATCAGAGCTTACCTGTAGAGGAAACTCTTGATGGATTAAGCATCGCGCGTGTGAAAGTGGGGATGAAGCTTTCCAAAGGTGTGCTGATGCCGGGCTTGCCTGCTCAGGCGAAGAAATGGATCGAATGGGCGGACGTGGTGAACGTGCACATGCCCCAGTTTGAATCGTTTTTCATCTCCCGGCTTGCCAGGAAACTGAACAAACCACTGGTCGTCACGTATCACTGCGACCTGGTGATGAGCGGCAGCTGGTTCAACCGGCTGGCAGGGTGGGGCACAAACCTGTTGGCGAAGCGAGCGTTGAAACAAGCAGGCGTAATCGTACAGAACACCCTCGACTACGCCCGACATTCCTGGGTGTTGCAGCCTTTCCTTGAGAAAGTGGTGGAGGTACCAACTCCGGTAGTCTTTTTCAAGACCAACCCAGGCGAAAAGCAAGCTTTTCGTAAGAGATTTGGATTGGCGGAGACGGATAAGATACTCGGTCTGGCAGGCAGAGTCGCAAACGAAAAGGGTTATGAGTATCTGGCGCAGGCGTTGCCTTTGGTTTGGCAAAAATACCCCACCGCACGGGTGGTGCATGCCGGTAACTGGAAAGGCGTGATCGGCGAGGAAGATTACCTGGCAAAGGTGGAAGCGTTGATCCGTCCGTATGGCGAGAAATGGAAGTCGCTTGGATTCCTGTCGGATGAAGACTTCATGAGATTTTTTGGTGCTTGTGACTTGCTGGTGTTTTCAAGCTTGAACGCGACAGAATCTTTTGGGATCGTCCAAATCGAAGCAATGAGCCAAGGCACTCCTGTGGTGGCATCTGACCTGCCGGGAGTGAGGCAACCTGTGTTGCAAACCGGGCTTGGCAGGATCGTACGAGTTAGAGATGCTGCTGCGTTGGCGGAAGCCATTATCTCTGTTTTGGATGAAAAGAGTGAAACGCGTATAATCCCGGAGTTGTATTTAGCACAGTTTGAACAGGAAAAGGTAGTGGAACGCTACCAGGAAATCTTTGCGCCTTTGGTTTAATTTATGAGTAAATTGCAAAAAGATCAATTGGATGAAATATGCGAAAGGCAGTTATTTTACATGCCCTATTTTCGCGGTATGCTGCGGGCTGTGGAACAGAGTCAATATCCACAGGAGTTGCTTGTAGAACCGATTCTGGATATCGGCGCAGGGGATGGGCATTTTGCCTGGGCGATGCTGGACGGAA
>CAYPBU010000035.1:0-21942 GCA_964409045.1 uncultured Anaerolineaceae bacterium
CCAACCTGCGCTGTGTCGCCATCGATTGCCTGCTTACCCACCAGCACCAGGTCGTAATCTGGAATAGCAGTTCGAATTGCCTCTCCCAGGGTCAGCGAGGTAGCCCAGGTATCCGCCCCAGCGAATTTTCGGTCCGTGATCAGGATGCCCTCATCGGCCCCTAACTCAAAGCTTCGGATCAGAACGTCTTTAGCTTGCGGTGGGCCCATTGTGACCACCGTGATCGAGACATCAGGTACGGTTTTCTTAATCCGAACCGCGTGATCAAGTGCGTACTCGCAGAATGGGTTCAAAATGGATTTCACGCCTTCGCGGATCAAAGTTCCGGTTTTGGGGTCAACCTGGACGTTGGTTACTTCGGGGACTTGTTTTACACACACGACAATCTTCATGCGGTCACCTCAACAGGAAAAATGTCGTTGGGATTCAACAAACCTTGCGGGTCCAGGGCTTTCTTGACGCGCCGCATCTGGTCTATTTGCTCAGGAGTGAACATGACCTTGAGGAACTTGGCTTTTATTTTCCCAATGCCGTGTTCGGCTGAGACCGAGCCACCCAACTCCACCGATCTTTGAGCGAAAATTCCATACAACTGCAATCCTTTATCCAATTCCTCCAGGTTTCTGGGCAGGATGTTGACATGGATATGATTATTGCCAATATGCCCGAAAGCGCACCACTCCAACTTGAGCTCTTCACAACTGGATCGATACAAATCCCACATCTCGCGCATGTGACCATCTGGCACAGCCATGTCCGTGCCCAGCTTATGGATCCTGGGATATAGCTTTTTTCTCTCGGCAATGATGCCATTAATGGTCTCCGGGACCATATGCCGAAAAACCTTGAATCGATCCAACTCGCGGCTTTCATATCCTGCCCACGAACGCTCCAGGCTGCCCCCGCAACCATTGATAACTTCCTCAAGAATGGAATAATCCGAGTCTTCCTGGTGAGGGTCAAAACTCATCTCAATAAATAAGGCAGCCTTCGCGCTTTCCGGGATTGGAGGCATGCCCACTGTGGAGGGTTCTTCACACTGCAAACGCCTGAGCAAATCCAGGGCATTGCCTGAGTAAAACTCGAGAAAGTCCAGTTGAATGCGACCTTCTGTCCGCAAAGCGTCCGCCATGGTGACGGCCTGTTCGTCAGAATCCACGAATTGGATGATCGAAACCTTGTCTTCCCGCCGGAGCAGGGCAACATCCACGCTGGCGACAATCCCCAACACGCCTTCAGACCCTATGAACAGGTCGATCAAATCCATTTTCGGGGCGGTGTAGAATCCAGCGGTGCTTTTTGTGCGAGGCTGCGGGTAATCTGGAATAATGATAGCTGTGGCGGCGCCATGGGAGTCGTGGACAATGAACTGCCCTTCCGGTGAAGAAAAGTATTTCCCCCTGGGAACATCCAGGTATTCCCCATTTGCCAAAAACACACGCATTCCCCGAACCCAAGCGCGGGTTGGTCCATAACGGTAGGTCCTTGCGCCGGACGCATTGGTGACCACGGAGCCGCCCAGCGAGGCGCTCATTTCGGTCGGGTCAGGAGGATAAAAGTATTGGTCTGGATCCTCCCTGAATTCCGCGTAGTGCCTGCGAATTTCATCATTGGGGCTCTGCTCAAGCAGAGGCATTTGTTTGACCCTCAACATGCTGTCCAGACTTTTCAGGCTGACACTCGTCTGCGCCTTGACCCGCCATTCGCCCGATGATTCATCCCGGTAGACCTCAAGGACTTTGTCCAAATACTCAAGCGAGATCAGCGCTCCCTCTGAAGGCACGCAGCCCCCAACCAAGCCAGTACGGGCACCCGCGACGGTAAAAGGCACCCTTTCCAGGTTAAGCTTCTTCACGACAGCAGCAAGTTCACCCTCACTCTTTGGAAAGAACAGGTAGTCGAAGGGCTTGGCAGATAATTTGGATTCGTCACTGAGATATGCAGAATACTCGGCCTGGATGGTCGTAAATCCCTCAATCCGTTTGACTTGAGAGATATCCACCTCAGGCGCGGTTTTCGAATAGATCTCATGCATAACTATTTTCTCCTATTCAGGCGCAGGTTTCTACGAGCGAGTCTCAGGATTATTACCAAACCCCGGATTGGAAAGAATCCCACGCAAGTGTGCGATGTTTTCACGAGCGGCTGTGAGGGGATCTGGCACGGGCATGAACTCACCCGAAACAAATCCTCCATAGACGGTCGAATGTAGGCTTGAAAGAATACCTGGGAAATCCAGATGCCCCGCCCCGGGATACCAGCGATTCGAGTCGGCCACGTGGAAGTGGAAGATCCTCTCACCGCAGGTGCTGATGCTCTCGAGGATGTCCGGCTCTTCGATATTCATGTGGAAAGTGTCCAGCAGCAACCCAAAGTTTTCCGCGCCGACGCGTTCAATCAGAGCCATGCCCTCTGCCACTGAATTAACCAGGGTCGTTTCGTAGCGATTAATCGGCTCCAGCGCGAGCCTGACTCCAAGGGGTTTGGCAGCCTGGCTGCATTCCTGCAGGGCTTCGCAAACCCAAGCCATGCCTTGTTCCTGCGTGATGCCGGGTTTGATAATTCCTCGTAGTAGTCCAATAATAATAACGGCATTAAAACGCGCGGCCAGAGGTACATGCGCCTTTACACGCTCAATAGCAGCCCAGCGAACGGACTCATCCGGGTCGGTGAAGGACAGTTTCTCTTCATTCCACGCCTGCCCGGTGCCAATTGCCGGAACACGCAAACTATGCTCACGCGTCAGGGCATCCAACGCATCCACATCCACCAACCTTGGATCGCGGATGGCAAGCTCGACACCGTCGTATCCCATCGTGGCGATATCCGCGATGTTCTGTGCAAGGGAACCGGAAAAAGCAGCTGCCTGGAACTGGGTTTGTTGGGTGGAAAGTACCACTGATAATTTCATCAAAATCACTCCAGTTTGGAGGTCAGCTGGTGAGACCAGCTGACCTCCATTGTGTGAATCTATGCTAAATAGGTAATCTTGCACTCAGACCGATCAGTCTGAAGGCGGATAATATTTTCAGGAACTTCGTGGAGGGTGACCTTCTTGGTGCTAATCGTGGTCATATCCATTCCAGTGGCCATGCATTCGATCACGCGCGGGAAGGTGCCGTGCCCGGAGTGACCCTGGGCGCCAATGATTTGAGCCCGGCGAACCTGCAACACTTCACCAGCCACTGGCATCTTTGCTTCTGCCCGGGCGGTGACGACGATGCGGCTGTTCAGCGTTCGGCCTTCCCAAACAACCCGCTCGATTCCAGGATAAACCACCTCAGGTAAACCGGTAGCTTCCATGAACAGGTCAGCTCCCATTCCACCCGTGATCTCCAAGACACGATCCGCGAAATCTTCTTTCAACGGGTTCACGTGATAATCCGCGCCCAATTTCAGAGCCATTTGCGCCCTGTCTTCCTGGGTTTCGGAGATGATCACCTGGGAAGCCCCAGCACGCTTGAGGATAGCGCAGGCTGCCAGACCAACTGGTCCGCCGCCCAAAACCACCACACGGTCTCCAGGTCGGATGCCGCCACCACGCTCGATCACGGCGTTGTATGCCACACAGGTCGGCTCCACCAAACTGCCGGCGACAAACAGGTCTTTGTCCGCGTAATTCTTGCGCAGCGGTTCCAGGCTCCAGATGGTCCTTGAAGGCACGACGATATACTTGGTGAACGCGCCGTTGACGTTAAAACCGATCTCGTCCAACCGCTCGCAATGATTGGGCCAGCCATCCGCGCAGGGCTTGCACTGGGCGCACCAAAGCATTTCTTCGGTGGTTACTGCTTCCCCACCCTTGAAGGGTTTGTTGGTGCGCTTGTCGAACGCCTTCTTGCCAGCGTCAACCACCACACCAGAGAGTTCGTGCCCCAGGATGCTCGGGAAACCGGTTAGACCAGGATAAAAGATGTAACCATCTTTATCAGCCTGAGCCATATGCACATCCGAACCGCAGATGCCGCACGCCTTGACTTCAATCAACACTTCGTCTTCGCCAGGAGTCGGGATGTCAAATTCCCGGATTTCCAGGCGGGGGTTGCGCCAAACAAGACTGCCCAAATAGGTCTGACGACCTTCAATATCTTTCGCACCGAGTTTGAAACCAGGTTTGGGGTCCCAATCCGCGACGAGGGTAACGCCTTCCATTTTTCCACTCATGTTCATTCTCCTATTCGAATTTCCTGAAAATTAAACTTCCGTTCCCTGACCAATGCGGGGAATCCCATAAACTGGTTTCCATCCTTCGCTCAAAGGCTCGCGCAGGTAGGGTTCCATGTCTTTTTCTGTACGCAATGTC
Organism: uncultured Anaerolineaceae bacterium; assembly: GCA_964409045.1. Lineage (GTDB taxonomy): Bacteria > Chloroflexota > Anaerolineae > Anaerolineales > Anaerolineaceae > Mesolinea. Next base: position 4,304 of record CAYPBU010000035.1, read on the forward strand.
ACTTCTTCCACGGGTGGCACTTTGCCAGCTGGGAATGCTTCGAGCACATCATCGTGCCAGAGCGTGAGGTATTTCAGGATTGCAGCCATGGGGCGTTTGCCCTTGTGGGCAGTGCCAGACTTTGCCTTACCGACCACGCCTTCGGGAGTGGCGGCAATTTCAATCGCGAAGTGACCTTCACCTTCAGACCAGCGGCTCGGCCGTCCGAAAGGATCCACAGATTTGTCATAGTGACCTTCAGGCAGGTAGCTCTTGCCCTCGGTATCCACGGCATAGTTCATGTCAACCATTTCAGGGTGAAGCAGCAAGCTGAGGGAGGTCTCGGACTCATCTGCGTGGACGAAGTTGGTGCTCATCTCTCCGCCGCGATTCGTCGGGCGGAAAAATTCACGTACGCCCCGGTGCCAGTCGATCACCCTGAAGATGCCTGGAAGCTGATAGCGCTTCTGGAATTCCTGCACAGCCGATTCGAGCATCCAGAGCTGACCGTGATTGTTCACGATCAGTTGCTTGCGGAAACCATCATTCCAAAGACCCAACATGACATCGATCATCATTTCGCGCACAACGTGTTCGCGCACGATGACTGTACCAGGCATGCCCAGGTGGTGATACGGATGACCGCCGTAGTTCAGAGGGGGAAGTGCCAGGTTCACCGGGGCACCGCGCTTGGCGGTAAAACGGCGCACACCTTCACAGATCGCGCTGACGTAGAGCGTATCTGCCGCGCTTGGCAGGTGTTGACCATGCAGCTCGGTGCAGCCCACCGGGATGAACACGATGTCGTTCTTCTTGCGGTTTTCTTCCACCTGCCAACGGGTGGTAGTCTGAATGTAAGAGCCAGGCTTTCCCCATTCCACCGGTGAAGGAACACCGTAATCCGCCAGGATGGCGTCAATTTCTTCGTCGCTGGATTCCCAAACCTCTTTCTTCAGCCGTCCGACGGCATTATCTTCAAAAAATAGATCTGGTTGATTGGAAGCCAGATAACCTTCAGGTACTAATTTTTCTGACATTTCATGCTCCTTGTTTGATAAACATGTTGAATAATTTCATCCGGTGATCTCGCTAATTTTCACCGGGCGATTTTCGTGGAAGGATTTCCATGCCGCGTAACCAACTACCACTGCCTTGCGGCCGTCTTCTCCGGTCACCACGGTTGGCAGGTCATCCCGCACAGACACCAGGAACTTGCGAACTTCTTCAACGTAACAGGGTCCGTAGCGTTGGATGAAGAAGTTTGGCACGCGTGAACTTTGGAAACCCTGGCGGTTGCCTTTCAACACCATGTTTTCCTTCTCATTCTCTGCCATGGCGGTTCCTTCGAGGCAAAAAACTTCCAGGCGTTGATCGTAGCCATAAACCGATTGGCGGCTGTTATCGATCGATCCGATGGTGCCATCCTTGAACTTCAACGTGAGAAGCGCGGTGTCCAGATCCCCGAATTCTTCCAGCTCGCTGTCAATCAAAACCGAACCGGTGGCATAGACTTCCGTGACCTCTCCAATTTGGAATTGTGCCATATCAAAGTCGTGGATGGTCATGTCGAGGAAGAGCCCGCCCGAAACGCGCAGGAACTCCTTGGATGGCAATTCAGGATCCCGATTGGTGATCTTGAGCATGCATGGTCTTCCCAGTTCGCCTGACTGGACAATTTCCTTTACACGCTGGAAGTTCTTGTCGAAGCGGCGGTTAAAACCCACTTGCAGTTTGACTCCTGCCAGCTCCACGGCTTCAAGCGCTTCATCGATGCGTGCCAAATCCAGGGCGATTGGTTTTTCGCAAAAAATGTGTTTTCCAGCTTTGGCGCAATCCTTGATTACTTCCGCATGCGTGCTGGTGGTGGTGGCGATCAACACGGCTTCAATCGTTTCATCCGCAAGCAATTCGTGATAATCCTGCACCACCCGGGTGATCCCCCATCGGTCTGCCACTGCCTGCGCGACATCCAGGCGAATGTCACAAATAGCGACAAGATTGGCTTCGGGTACCTTGTTGACGATGTTCGCCACATGGACGCTACCCATTCGCCCGGTTCCGATAACTGCAAGGTTGATTTTTCGGCTCATTGTTTTCCTTCATCTCCCCTTCCTTTCCGGAAGGGGAGAGAAAAATTGTTCCAGGTGTTTATGGGCGCATGACGATCTTCATCGCGCTCTTGGGACCGTGTGTGAGGGTTGGAATGTCAAGACCGAGCATCTTGAAGGCATCCGCACCATCTTCCAACTTGATGACTTTTGTGAAGAAGTTTTCCATGTCAAGCCGGTTCTCACGGAAGATGCGCACGGAGGGAACCATGGTATTCTGACCAAGGTAGAGGCCGAGGATCTTGGTTGCCCAACGGGTGATTTCGTTCGGGACTACGGTGGTGGTGATGCTGGAGTCCATGCCGAAGGGCAGAACTTTCCCACCGGGGGTGACGCACTTCAGAGCTGTTGCCAGGTCGTTACCGGTTGCTTCGATCACGATGTCTGCTTTGCGGCCGTAAGTGAATTCAGTGATCTTTTCGACCACGTCAACTTCCTTCGGATTCCAAACGGTTAGACCGCAGCGCTTTGCAACTTCGATGCGATAGGGGTCAATTTCCGTGACGGCCACTTTGGCGGCGATGTTCTTTGCAAACTGCGAGAATAGGTAGCCGATTGGACCAAAACCTATCACCATGACGTAGTCGTAGGGCAGCATTTGAAGAGTGTTCATGCCGTTTACGACAGTCGCCAAAGTTTCAACCTGGGTTCCCAGAACATCATCGATCTCATCTGGCAGCACAAAGCACTGTTTTTCAGGGACCAGGCAGTACTCAGCGTATCCGCCATCGCGCATCACACCCAACGCGCTGGTTTTGATGTCCACGCACTGGCTGGTGAGACCCATTCGGCAGAAGTCGCAGAAACCGCAGCGAATGTTGTTATCCACCGCGACACGGTCGCCCAGTTTCACATGATGCACATGGGTTCCAACCTCAACAACTTCACCACAAAACTCGTGACCAAGAATGGTGTTGGGCTTGAAATGATGCTTGCCCTCCACAATTTTGACATCACTTCCGCAAATACCGACCGCGGAAATCTTGATTACGACATCATCCGGATCCTTCACGTGCGGCATCGGCACCTGCTCGAGAACCAGATCTCCAACACCTTTAAAGACGAGCGCTTTCATTGTTTCCATTTTCTATCAATCTCCTTGTTTTTTTATTGCACACGTGTGCATTCGTAAATAAAATATTTCCAGTCACACTTCAAAAACCTCTACCGTTGAATGCGTGCTGAACCTCCTTTGGCAAAAGCCCTTACCTGCTCCAATGTTGCCATGGTGGTATCGCCGGGGAAAGTCGTCAGCAGTGCCCCATGAGCCCAACCCAGGTTTACTGCTTCCTGCCCCGATTGACCGGTAAGCAGCCCATAGAACAAACCGGAGGCAAAACCGTCACCCCCACCGACCCGGTCATACACATCCAATTCACATGTAGGCGCCACGTAAGATACACCATCGATCCAGGCGACCGCACCCCAAGAATGGCGGTTGGATGAATGGACTTCGCGCAGCGTGGTGGCAACCACTTTGACATTTGGATAGAGGCGCACGACCTCATCGATCATTCCAATAAACGCGCCTGGATCCAACTTGGATGCCCCCGCAACCTGCGGTCCGTGAACTCCCAAACCAAGCTGCATGTCTTCCTCGTTCCCCACCAGGACGTCAACATTTTCCATGATCCTGCGCAAAACGGCTTGCGCGGCAACCTGACCGCCCCAGATATTCCAGAGCTTGGCGCGGTAATTCAGGTCAAACGAAACCACAGCTCCGGCAGCCTTGGCAGCCCGCATGCCTTCGATGATCACTTCGCCAGTGGTTTCGGAAAGCGCCGCAAAGATGCCGCCACTATGGAACCAACGCACGCCCACAGCAAAAATTGCCTGCCAATCGAAATCACCCGGCTTCAGTTCAGCCGCGGCTTCATGACTGCGGTTATAGAACACCACAGGCGGGCGTACCCCATAACCGCGGTCGCTGTAGACGGTTGCCATGTTGGGACCGTTGACGCCGTTGTGCTTGAAGGTGCGGTAGAACGGCTTGACGCCCATCGCCCGCACCCGTTCCGCGATCAAGTCGCCAATTGGATAGTCCACCATGGCAGTCGCGATGCCAGTCCGCAAGCCAAAGCAATCCGCAAGGTTGGCGGCACAGTTGAACTCACCGCCACTGACGTGGATCTTACACTCCGTTGCTTTCCGGAAAGGGATAACGCCCGGATCGAGCCGGTGGACCAAAGCCCCCAGTGAAACAAAATCGAGAGCGCCATTTTCGGGAATATTCAACCCGTAGGTTTGTGTCATAGTCTGCTACCCTTTCTACACCCACTGGGTGTGAAAAACCCCGTCTTTGTCAATGCGCCGATAAGTGTGTGCACCAAAGTAATCGCGCTGCGCCTGGATCAGGTTGGCGGGCAAGTGTGCACTGCGATACGCGTCAAAGTAAGACAACGCGCCGCTCATTGCCGGAACGGGTATCCCCAACCCGACGGCTATCTGAACTACCTTGCGCCAGTCTTCCAATCTTTCAAGAATGGCATTTTTGAAAGCTTCGTCGAGCATCAGGTTCACAAGTTGGGGGTCACGCTCATAAGCGTCCATGATGTCACCAAGCAGACTCGCCCGGATGATGCAACCTGCACGCCAAATCTTGGCGATGTCGCGAATGTTCAGATCATAGTGATATTCCTGGGAAGCCATCCGCAGCATCGCTAAACCCTGTGCGTAAGATGTCACCTTGCTCGCGTAAAGCGCGTTCTCAATGGCATCAATCAACTCAGCCGCATCACCTTCGTATTTTTGTTGGGGTGAGGGAAGTTGCGTTGCCGCAAAAACGCGTTCTTTTTTGAGGGAGGAAATGATGCGCCCTTGCAAGGCGGCATTGATCGTCGGAACGGGGACGCCGATGTCGAGGGCGTTTTGGCTGGTCCACTTGCCAGTGCCTTTTTGCCCGGCTTCATCCAGGATCAGGTCAACCAGCGGTAGCCCGGTCTCGGGGTCGACAGTCTTGAATATGTCGGCAGTGATCTCTATCAAGTAAGATTTGAGAAGCCCTTCATTCCAGCGGGAGAAGATCGTGTGCAATTCAGCCGCGCCCAATCCCAAACCACGGCTTAGCAGGTCGTAAGCTTCGGAGATGAGCTGCATATCACCATATTCAATCCCGTTGTGGACCATTTTGACGTAGTGCCCTGCCCCGCCGGGACCCATATATTCAACACAGGGCTGACCATCTTCAGCCTTGGCAGCGATCGCGTAGAATATTTCGCTTAATGCATCCCAGGCAATCCGGTTTCCACCCGGCATGATGGCTGGTCCCCACTTTGCGCCTTCTTCTCCACCAGAAACGCCTGAACCAATGAAATGAAAGCCTTCTGCTTCCATTACTTTGGATCTACGTTCCGTGTCAGTAAAGTAAGTGTTGCCGCAGTCAATCAGGATGTCTCCGGGGTCCATTAAAGGCTTGATCTGCTCGATGACTTCGTCAACAGAGGCGCCGGCTTGAACCATCAGGATAACACGACGGGGTTTCTCGAGTGCATCCATAAGGTCAGTGAGTTTCTCCACCCCCAGAATAGCCTTTCCTTCGCCTTCTTCGTTGATGAAATCATGCATCTTTTGCGGGCTGCGATTCCACACCGCAATCGGAAAGCCATTCCGTTCAATATTAAGCGCCAGGTTGCGCCCCATCACCCCAAGTCCGATAAGACCAATCTTGTATTCCATCATTTCTCCTTCGTGGCAAAAGACGAATTTTCTTTGAGTCGATAGAGCATTTCTCCAGCTCGCGGCACCACCAGGACACCTTGCTCTTCTTTGCCGGCCCAATCTTGCGGATCAAACGTGGCGGGGTCAAGGTAACCTAACCCGATCTTCTCACAGCGATCTTGGGGAATTCCAGTGGCGAGTGTGACCCTGATGCGTAGTTGTTCAACACCGGTTGTTTCGTCGTAGGTTCCCATTCCCCGCAGGTGGGTGGAGTGGGCAATCACCCCGTGAGGGTAGTTCTGGAATCTAGCCCACTGCTTGGTGAAGTAATCGCGGCAATGATAGCCAATTTCATCCAGGTATTTCCCGTGCGTGTAACTGACTTCGGTGATATTGGGTGCATAGATCACCACCTCACCGCCGTCCGCAATCACCGGTTCCATTTTGTACATACCCTTGGCTGCCGTCCAGAGATCATCGTAGAGCTCAGGCATGATGGAGATGACCTTCTTGAAGGGTTTCTCCACGTACAGGATATGTTTCTGAGCAGAAAGTTCCGCGGCTGCCTCCCAGGCTTCCTTCGCGTCTCCAAAGAAAATTCCCGCCAACCCCTCATGCGTCACCACAAGGCTGAAACAGTGCGCCGGTTTGGGAATGAAGGCTGCAGCTTTGTCGATCACAGCCCGGACTGGTGTGTAACCGGAGCCAATGATTTTATAACTCGTGATCAAAGCTCCCAGCCAGTGGGTGAAATTGATAATTTCCTGACCGGCGATGCCCGGGAAGAAATATTTATTTCCACCCGAAAAACCAACAACCTCATGTGGGAACACAGGACCGCAGATGATGAGGTGATCGTAATCAAGAATGAGCCGGTTCAATCTCACGGGAACCTCTTCCACCAGGCGCCCTTCCGAAATGCTTGCAATCTCCTCTGCTGGGATCACTCCGATTTGGACAAAAGTCTCAGGCTTTTCCCAATGGTGATTAAAAACATGGCTTTCACCCGCTTTACCGTTTTCAACATGGCGACCAACAAGGTGGCTTAGTTGCTCATCGCTCATGGGTTGGTGGGTTCCAAGGGCGACCAGGTAATCCAAGGCAGCTACCCGCCCGGAGAGGTGTTTTTCAAACAGGTCGAACATCAACGGCATGGGCATGCTGCGTGTACCGTCCGGGATCAGGAACAAGACACGCTTGCCATCCAACTCCAAGCCGGTGAGCGCTTCTGTCACCACCTTCTCGACGGCGTTATCGTCGAGATATTGATCTTGAAAACCCAAACCGATTGTCATTGCCTAAACTCCACTAAAGGCTGAAAAACCGCCATCCACCGGCACAACCACACCAGTAATGAAGGCCGAAGCTGGTGACACCAACCACAAAACTGTCCCAATTAAATCTTCCGGGGTGCCAAAGCGATTCATCGGAGTGTGCCCAATGATGGTCTTTCCCCGCTGTGTCAGCTCACCAGTTTGTTGATCAGTCAGAAGGAAGCGATTCTGTTCGGTAACAAAGAAACCCGGGGCAAGCGCGTTCACGCGGATGTTGGGCGAGTATTCCTGCGCCAGGTGCACCGCCAGCCACTGGGTGAAGTTGCTCACCCCTGCCTTGGCTGCCGAGTAGGCTGGGATCCTGGTAAGGGGTCGGAAAGCGTTCATCGAAGAAATATTCAGAATGACGCCCTTGCCCTGGTCTGCCATCTGCTTGCCAAAAACCTGCGAGGGCAAAATCGTCCCCATCAGGTTTAGCTCAAACACCCACGTTAACGCGTCCTGGGGTAGATCAAAGAATGGCATTTCAGAGGTCGTTGTTGCCTGGGCTTTGTTTCCGCCAGCACCGTTGATCAAGATATCCACCTTACCGAATGCTTCCAAGACCTTGTCGCAGGCTGCCTGGATGCTCTCTTTGTCCAGCACATTGCAGGCGATGCCCAGTGCCGTGCCGCCACTTTCTTGGATTTCATGCGCCAGCCTTTCCGAATTAGCTGGATTGAGGTCCAAAATGGCAACCTTCGCGCCCAGGCTTGCCAGAGCCCGGCACATCTCGGCGCAAAGCACGCCTGCCCCACCGGTTACTACCGCGCAAAGGTCAGAAAAATCGTAGGTCTGTTTTATGTCCATGGTTTCACCCGTTGTTGCGATTTGTTCGATGTGGTTCTACGGCAGAGCAGAATGGTTCCAGGTGCCGCAGGAAGTGCCGCTCGAGGTTGCCGGCATAGACGTCAGGGAATTGCGAGAGCAATGCGATCAAGCGGTTATAAAAACGATAAGTGCCATCGGGATTTTTCTCTTTGAGCACTGAGCCGAAGGTGACGTGAAGGATCTCACGCGCGTCGAAGTTATCCAGGTAATCGTTGGGGGTCAAGGTTTCGTGCGCCTCTGGTGCGCGGTCCAGGCGGGCGGAAACATGATAGCTGAGTTTATCCTGCTCGTAACGCCCCAGGCAGAATTCGTAGATTTCCTTGAAAAACCGAGGATCGATTTCCGCGATGGTGCGAATGGCTTCAAGGTAACTGGTTCCGGCTGTCTTCAAGTGCACCAAGCCCTTCGTCCGGCGTGCGGCAGCAGGATAGATGGTGAATTTATCTGAACCGGAATGGAGGCTGATCTTGTAGGGTCCCAATTCTTTCGCGATGGCTGCATGACCGGCAATGTCAGCATCAAACGCAGCCAGGTCTCCGATGTAATCGACGCCTTTCTCAAACTCACCCACAAACCGGGGTGCCAGGCTGACCCACTCAACCCCCAGCCGTCTCAGTTCGTGAGCAATATAGTAGTGTTCAGCATGACTTGTTGGGGATTTCGTTTCGTCAACAGAAACTTCCAGTTCAAATGCTTTTCCAGCACTTGCAATTCGCAAATGTTCGGACATTTTCACCACATGCCAGATGGCGTGCCCGTACTTCACCATTGCCTTGAGCAAAACCGCTTCAGAAAAGTGGATTTCGTGCCCTTGAATGGTTCGCGAGCAGTTCAACAGGTCAAATTCGGCCTCTCGCAACGCAGAAGGCAGGTCCACCGCCAGATTTCTGAGATCTTCCAAGGTAAGGTTATCGGCTTGGTCATTTACATATTCACCTGGATCTACGGTGTAGAAAGTAAAACCAGCCGCCAGGCAGGCATCAATGTCGGTTTCGGTTTTCAGGTGATCCGCGTCCGCGCCAAAGCCTTCTTGCCAGTTCTCCTGAAAGACGCCCCACATGGCATCGTCCATGACCTGTTGAGGGGTGCGACCAGTTCGTGTCATCTCTCTGATGGACTGCTGCGCGAAAATGGGAGCAACTTTTCCGTTGCACCTGCGGGTAGCGCGAATGTGCCCAGGTGTAGCCAACCCCAAACGATCGCCCATTCCTGCTGAGGTCTTCAAACCCAATAGTTGGGGGCGAAGCCAGGGCAGTAATTCCCGCAGAGCCGCCGCGTTTGATGCAGAAAGTGGCCCTTGCAGGAGTATTCCACTGCCAAATTCATGCTGTATGCCTTCGAATAGCCTGAGTCTGGGCTCACCTTTAGCAGCCAGGACGGCTAACTGCCTTGCGCCATTTTCTGCAGTCGAACCAAATCCTAATCCTTCATGACTCACGTTCGATTGTGGAATGAGGGGAAAGTTTTGGTTCGACGTAAGGGAATAGGAATTGTTCATTTTTCGATTAATCCTCACCAGGAATGCGGGTGGATTCCCTGACCAGTAACTTACCTTGCAGGATTTTTACTTTAGGCGCGTCTGGCTGGATGCCATCCTCTGCCTGGAGCAAATCCAACAAAAGCTGGGCTGCTTCCTGTCCGATGGAGAATTTTGGTTGGTCAAAAGTGGTCAGACAAGGCGTGGTAAAAGCAGAATAGGTGATATTGTCAAAACCGGTCACCGAAATATCTTCCGGGACCCTCAAACCCGCCATCTGGCAACCTTTTAGTACACCAATCGCCAGCATGTCATTAAAGCAGACAATCGCGGTTGGTCTGGGCGTTAACCCAGTGAAGTACTGGATACTTTCCTGACCAAGAATTGGCTCCCCGCCTTCAACATGGTAAATGTAAGATTCCGGAACTTCCAAACCGGCTTGTCCCATAGCGTCCAAAAAACCGAGTAACCGATCCTGGGTTGTCTTGCCAGATTGCGAATTGCCCAGGTAGGCTATCCTTTTGTGCCCGAGCGATATCAGATGCCGGGTGATTTGGGAACTGCCATCCACATCATCGTGATAAATAGAATAATTGAAGCTCTCACTACCTTGATGGTTGACCACGACCACCGGAAATCCTGACGAAAGCAATTCGCGTCCGTGTTCCGGGCTGAAGGAAGAGGAGCAAATGATTACCCCATCCGTGCGCTGTTCCATCATCGTTTGAACGATTTGCCGTTCCTTGATTGGATCGTGCTGAGATGCAGCAATAAAAAGGCTATATCCACCTGCCTGTGCGTTTACTTCGATGCCATTAAGGATTTCGCTGAAGAAAGGATCAGAAATGCTGCTGACGATCACACCCAACACCTGCGTTCGTTTGGTCTTGAGGCTGCGGGCCACTGCGCTGGGTCGGTAGCCCATTTCCTGGGCAACCTGACGAATCCGCATGGCAGTTTCACTCGACACCAGGTGATTAATCCGTAGTGCGCGAGAGACTGTGGAGTGAGAAACTCCTGCCCTTTTTGCGATGTCTTTTATGGTAACTGCCATTACGCCTTTTCCGTATGCACACGTGTGCATTGATGAATATAGTTTACAGGCACTTGGGCTGAAAGTCAATGGTTTTCGCAAGATTACTTGCAAATTGGTCGATCTTGTCGTAAGATATGCAATTGAAAGATTTGTTACATTTTAATCCATTTTGCAAGTCTAAACGCTCACGGAGGAAAAATGACACCTGAAATCGAAGCCATTTTCTTGGATGTAGGAAACACGCTGCGTATCGTTGTGGAAGACCCCGTTTTTCAACAACAGGCTAAAGATGACCTGATGGCGTTGGTCAACGCGACTGAGACTCCTGAAGTTTTCTTTGAAAAACTGGAAAAAAACTGGAAGGCTTACCGCAGTCTCGCTAAGAAATCGCTCCTCGATGCTTCGGAAATGGAACTCTGGACACAGTGGCTCCTCCCCGACTACCCCATCGAAATCATCGCGCCGAATGTAAGCCGTCTGACCCGGCTGTGGCGTGATCGGGATGGCAGGCGCGTTCCCCGTGAGGACGCCAAAGATACTGTCGCGGAACTTCACCGCCGAGGTTATAAACTGGGAATTATCGCCAACACAATCACAGAAACAGAAATCCCAGATTGGATGATTTCAGATGGTGTCACCGGCTACTTCAAGACCGTGATCCTTTCCTCCAAGGTCAGGATCCGTAAACCCGACCCTGCAATTTACCTGCTGGCAGCCAGGGTGATGGGCGTGGACCCCGCAAAATGCGCGTACCTTGGCGATAACCCCATTCGGGACGTCGAAGGAACCCAGGCGGCTGGTTACGGTATGATGGTCCTCATTGAAGAACCAGACACATTAGCCAAAGAACCGCAATCGACTGACCTCAAACCTGATTATGTTATTAAGGAAATAAAGCAGCTCCTTGATATATTTCCTCCGTGTTCATAAACACGGTAATATTAAATAGGAAGGCTGAACAATGATCCAGGAAATTGAAGCGGTTTTTCTCGACCTTGGGAACACGCTGCGGATATTAACGAAGAATGACGACCACCAAGCCAGAGCCAGGCAGAGAATTGTGGAGCTGGTGGGAACGGAGGAGGACCCGGTAGCTTTCTGCGAAAAGTTGGACCAACGCTACAAGGTCTATCGCAAGTGGGCATTTGACACCATGCGCGAAGCACCCGAATCCGAACTTTGGACCCGCTGGCTGGCTTATGATTTTCCCGCGGACCGCATCGGACCGCTTGGCACGGAATTGACCTATCAATATCGCCAGTCAATGGGGTTGAGAGTGGTTGTGGAGCACGGAAAAGAAGTGGTGCAAACCCTTTTTGATCGGGGTTACACGCTTGGCATCATCAGTAATTTGATCACCACCAGCGAAATCCCTGAGTGGATGGAAGCGGATGGCTTTACTCCCTACTTCAAATCTGTTGCCCTCTCGTCCGTTCTGGGTATTCGCAAACCAGACCCAGCCATCTACCATATTGCTACGCAAAACGCTGGGGTAGTCCCATCGCGCTGCGCCTACGTCGGTGATAATCTTAAACGGGATGTCACCGGAACCCGGGCAGCCGGCTTCAGAATGACGATCATCCTGATCAGCCCGGAAGAATTGGCGATATCTACCATTACGGATGAAAACCGACCTGACCTGGTCATTCATCAATTTATTGACCTGCTTGATATCTTTCCAGCCTGCCCGAAAGTGGTGTTTGATGAAAGATTTCAAGCGCACAAGTTGGATTGAATCCCTGGAGGCAAGCGCGATGAACACGACTGAAGATAAATGCGGCGGGTTTCTCCTCGCTGAAGCAGTTCGGAAAGCTTACTCGCGCGGACAAACCGATTATTCCATGGAGCCGCTTGTCCGTATTGACTCCCACGAGCAGCCAATCGGGCTGGTTGAGGACGGAGACGCGGTCATTTTCTGCTGCCGCCGGGGGGAACGTGAGATTGAGCTGACCGAAGCTTTCACTGAGACCGATTTTGCGCATTTTGAACGGAAGCTTATGAAGGATCTTGAATTTGTGATCCTGACTTTGTATCACGACAAATTCAAGGACTTGCCGGTTGCGTTTGCCCCCTCAAAACTGGATCATACTCTTGGGGAGGTCTTGAGCATGGCTGGTAAATCCCAAATGCGATGTTCGGAATCGGAAAAATTCGCGCATGTCACCTTCTTTTTAAACGGTGGCAATAACCAGCCCTACCCCGGGGAAGTGGATGTCCGCATCCCTTCGCCAAAAGGCATTCCCTTTGATCAGGTACCGGAGCTTAGCCTGCCCGCCGTGGCTGATGAAGTCATTCGTGGTCTGAAACGTGGCGTTGACTGCATCGTAACCAACTTCGCCAACGGAGACGTCATCGGACACACCAGCAACAGCGAAGCGAAGATCGCTTGCGCACATGTTGTGGATGAGCATCTTGCCCGGGTTCTCGAGGTTGCCAAGGCTGAAGGATATGTGACGCTGATCACTGCTGATCACGGTAACCTTGAAGTATTACTTACCGCTGAAGGAAAACCTCACGTCTCACACACTTCCAACCCGGTGCCCTTCATCGTGATCGATCCCAACTCAACCAATGAAATTCAAGTAGCCGACGGCAGTCTGCAGGATATTACCCCAACAATTTTGGATATCATGGGTATCGAAAAACACGCTTCCATGACAGGCAAATCCCTCTTAAGCACGCAGGATTGGGGGAAAGATCGAAAAGTTCTGCTGATCATCCTTGATGGTTGGGGGGAAGGCAGCCAGGATCAAAACAACCCGATCTATGTTGCATCCACACCCACATGGGACGCTCTTTGCCAATCGAACGCAAGAGGGCATTTGCAAGCTTCAGGCGAAGCAGTTGGGCTGCAAGCCGGGAAACCTGGCAACTCTGAAGCAGGTCACATGAACATCGGTGCGGGTCGGGTCGTTTTGCAGGATGATGTGCGCCTGGATTTGGCGCTGAAGGACGGTTCGTTCTCTAAGAGTGAGGTTTTCGTTGAGGCGATCGAACACGTCCTGCGTGAAGGAACAGATTTGCACCTGATTGGCTTGCTGACCGAAAAAAGTTCGCACGGTTCTATCGATTATCCCCTGGCTCTTTTGCGAATGGCAAAAGAAAAAGGGCTTTCGAATGTGTTCCTCCACCTGATTTTTGATGGGCGCAGCACAGAACCCGGCAGCGCACCAGCCTTGCTGGAGAAGCTGGAGGGAGAAATGCGCGAAATTGGAATTGGAACCATCGTGACAGCAGTCGGAAGAGGGATCGCACTGGACCGGGACGGCAATTATGGGAAGATCAAGAAAGCCTATGAAGCCATGGTTCTGGGGCTGGGAACCCCCTGGTAAGCCGGCGGAAAAGCGCAAAACAGATGCCTGAAAAATCATTTGATCCTATTCAATTTACGAGTGCCTTGTTTTTCAAGCTGCAGCAAATCATTCCGGGTGTTGGCGAGTTGGAACCGTATGAGTTCCAATATGCCCTGAAAAACCTCACCCCAGCAGCAGGTTGGACAAGCGTCCAGCCAGAGCCCAAGGAAACCCTGTTGGAAAGAATTGCCAAACCGGAATTCTTCACCAGCATTCAGCTGAAGCCAAAGCAGGGCGACCAGATTATCCTCGACCAGGCCATCACCTCTCTCACAAGAGAGATTTTTGTTGGACTGGTGGAAGGTCTCTACCCGCCCGATTGGGTCTATCAGCACTCTTATTTTGACCTTCGGTCATTCGTGTTTTTTGTGCGCACCAATTACATCAGCCCAGGAACTCGAGAACGTTTTGGGGGTTCACCTTACCAATGCTTCGACGCAAAGCAATCTGCCCTCGAGAAAAGGTTCGAGGTTGGCTATAGGGACTACGCCATGGCTAACCAGGAAATCGATCTGGCGTTTTTGCGGATGGTCCAATCCTGGATTTCTACCAGGGGTACACCCCTCCTGTTGACCCTCGTTGGTCCGAGCGCATCAGGTAAATCCGAGATTACCGCACGTTTGCTGGAGTCACTTTCCTCGGTTGGATTTTCCTGCACCTCGTTGGAAATGGATAACTTCTATAAAGATCGCGTCTTCCGCGACGAGCATCCCACAGATGCTGCAGTCATTCATTATCCAATCTTCATTGACTCGATTAACGCTCTTCTACAAGGAGAAGCGGCGGAGATTCCCCGCTATGATTTCATTCGGGCAACATCCAGCCACGATTTGGATGGTCACCTGCGCCCAGGTCAGTCCACACAATCCATTCAGCCGGCTGACATAATCATCCTCGAAGGCAACTTTCCTTTCCACATACCAGAGGTTGCCAGGTTAATCGATTTGAAGATTGTGTACTTTGCTGATGATCCAATCCGCCTCAAGCGCAAGTGGAAGAGGGATGTGGACTTTCGAAAAAAGTATGATCCGAATTACCTGGCAAACCGCTACTTTCGCACCCAATTTCTACGCAATCAGGAAATCTACCAACCCATGATGCAGTATTGTGAAATTATCGTGGATACCACCAAGGCGCAATTGTGGCTGCTTCCAGACCTGCAGACTCAATTGCACAGTGAGTAATGGCTTAAGAACAAGAGGAAGAAAAGAGGCGCACCATGTTCGATGAATTCTTACGTGGGCAAATTGTGGAAGCTGACACTAAGATTGTCATGCTAATCCTGGACGGCTTGGGCGGGCTTCCCCGTGAGGAAGGCGGAAAGACCGAGCTCGAAACAGCTTGCAAACCGAATATGGACGCCTTAGCCCGAAAATCTTCCCTCGGAATGACTATTCCGATCGGTCCTGGCATCACAACCGGAAGCGGTCCAGGTCACCTCTCCATTTTCGGCTTCAACCCGTTGGAATACCAGATAGGTCGCGGCGCATTGGAAGCCCTTGGAATGGATTTTGAGTTGGGTCCGGACGATGTGGCTGCCAGGGGTAACTTCTGCATGGTTGATTCAGAGGGTTTCTTGGTCGACCGCCGTGCCGGAAGATTACCGACATCTGAAAGTGAACGACTCGTCCAAATTTTGCGGACAATCAAATTGGAAGGTGTGGAAGTATTTGTGGAGGTTGTCAAGGAGCATCGCTTCGTGCTGGTGCTTCGAGCTCCGGGCTTGGGGTCATCCATTACCGACTCAGACCCGCTGATAACCGGTGCGGCTCCGCTCAAGGTCCAGGGATTGGATGCAGAGTCCCGCCGAACTGCCGCCCTGGTCAACGAATTTCTGGAAAAAGCTGAAGTGGTACTAAAAAACGAAACCACTGCAAACATGGTTTTACTGCGAGGTTTCGCCAAATTCCCCGTGATGCCTGAATATCCTGACATTTTTAAATTGAATGCTGCAGCTATCGCGATCAATGGCATGTACCGTGGTGTTGCAAGGTTGGTGGGCATGAATGTGCTAAAAGTTAATGGCAACGAGCTCAGCGATGAATTTGACTGCCTCGAAAAGCACTGGTCAGATTATGACTTTTTCTACCTGCACTTCAAAAAGACTGATACGTTTGGAGAAATGGGGGACTTCGACGCAAAAGTAAAAGCAATCGAAGAGTTTGACGCCCAACTCCCCCGCCTGATGGCTTTGAAACCAGATGTCGTGATCATTGGCGGCGATCATTCATCCCCAGCGGTGCTCAAATCCCACAGCTGGCATCCGGTTCCGCTGCTCATTTACGGAAAGTACGTTCGCGCCGACAAGTTCCTGGAATTTGGGGAAACTAACTGTGCATGTGGAAACCTCGGACAGATCCCCGCTTTTCAAGTTATGCCAATCGCACTTGCGAATGCCGGAAGAGTGTCCAAGTATGGAGCCTAAGAAAATGGAAATTGTAGAAAAGATGGACGACCCAACCCTCAAGAAAAATGATCTCTTTTCAGAAAAGCTACTTGAGAAGATGCGTACACTCTGCCCGGCTCTTAACGAGCTTGAGCTGTTCGAATTCAGGTATTGCCTCGAAAACATCACCCCGCCACAGGGTTGGCAGACAGTGGAGTTGAAAAGCAAAGATGAAATCGAGCAAATGATCCGCAACTCAGATTATTATGCGGGGATTCAACTCAAACCCAGGCTGGATAACCGACCCATCATGGACCCGCAGATCCTCTCCCTCTTGAGGATGCTCTTTGTGGGTCTGGTTACTCAGAATTACCCAATGGACTGGGTGGAGAATCACTTTAGCTTTGATCCACGCGGCTTTTACTTCATCCACCGAACGGAATACTACACCGAGAGCATCGTCGCGCATTTAAGTGGAAAGCCTTTTCTGACTTTCGAACGTTTGCAGGACAATTTTCGAAATGTCTCTGCTGTTGGTTACAAAGATTTCAAGATAGCGAACAAGGAAGTCGATGAAGCCTTTACCATGATCATTCAAACACTGGTTGAAAAGATAGGTACTCCCATCCTGATCGCCATCGCAGGTCAGACTGCAGCCGGCAAGACCGAAATCGTCGAACGCCTTCAGCAGGCATTTCAAAACTCGGGAAAGAGCCTTTCAGGTCTGGAGATTGACCACTTCCTCCTGGATCGGGATTACCGCGAAGCACGCGGAATAGACTCGCTGGGGCAGGAAGCATTGCATTTTGAGATGCTGACAAGAGCGCTCCAGGACCTGCGAGAAGGCAAAACCGCCATCACGCCACAGTATGATTTTATCTCTGCAACTTCGAGCCATTCTATAGATGGCAAACTTAAGCCAGGGCGTGACACCCTGCAAATTGAGCCCGCCGACGTGATCTTCATGGAAGGGAACTTCCCGTTTCTGCTACCCGATGTGGCTGCGCTCACCGGCATCAAAGTTATGTACCTCACCGATGATGCCGTGCGTCTGAAACGAAAATGGCGACGCGACATGGACCTCAGAAAGAAATACGAACTGTACTATTTCCTGAATCGCTACTTTCGTGAACAATTCCTAATGGCAGAACAGGTCTACAAACCTCAAATGGAGCTGTGCGATTTAGTGGTGGACACCTCCCGGGCTGAAATTTGGGCAACTCCATCAGTACAGAGCCTGTTAGGCAGAGAACGCGAGTAGATTGCCTGAATTTTTGCAATTATTCTTGCATGTTTGGCGCATTTGCCGTATACTGTTTCAAATGTAAGTTGCGTTTCATAAACACAAATATTGTTGTCCTCATTTTATGATGGAAAACACCGAGGTTTCATGAATAGCCCTTCCAAATCTCCACAAAAGTTAGATTTCAGCCAGGTCCTGACAGATCATTTCAACGATTTGACCAAAAGCGAAAAGCGTATTGCCAATTTTTTACGCA
>CAYPBU010000036.1:0-21628 GCA_964409045.1 uncultured Anaerolineaceae bacterium
TGCCAATACTTCCACCGCATGCTTTTGAAGTCTTTTCGCATAGCCCCGAGCAAACACGGCGGGTGGGCATTCGCCTCGGCAGCTTGCTCCAGGTCGGAGACATCGTTTGCCTTGAGGGCGACCTTGGTTCCGGCAAGACCACCTTGGTACAGGGTATCGCCCAGGGGTGGGGTGCTCCTGGCAAGGTTACCAGCCCAACCTATGTAATTGTTAATGAATATGCCCGTCCGGGCGGCAACACCCTTTTCCATTGCGATGCCTACCGCCTGCAGTCCGGAAACCCGCTTGATAGTGCCATCCTCGACCTCGACCGTGTGCTGACTGACGGGGTTCTCGTGATGGAATGGGCAGAACGGATGAAAACCAGCCTTCCAAAAGAAAACCTGTGGATACAAATGAGCTGGATCAACCCCGACCAACGCCATCTAATTCTTGTCCCACATGGACAGCGCTACGAATCCATTCTCAAAAAGCTGCAACAAGCATTGTTCGGAGGATAAACATGTTACTGGCAATCGACACTTCCACCGAATGCATCGGCATCGCCCTTTTTAACGGCACCAACATCCTCGCCGAACAAACCTGGCGCAGTAAGAACTACCACACGGTTGAGTTAATCCCAGCCATCAAAGAAATGTTGACCAGAACCCAGACCAAAGCCAGCAGTTTGACTGGTGTCGGCGTGGCGCTTGGTCCGGGCTCGTTCACCGGGTTGCGGATTGGGCTCAGCGCAGCCAAGGGCATCGCCCTTGGACAGAATTTACCAGTGGCTGGCATTCCCTCTCTCGAAGTCCTGGCTGCAGCCCAACCGGGCTTGCGCCGACCCATGTTGGCTTTCCTGGCTGTTGGGCGCGGACGCTACGCTTATATGCGCTATCAATACAAAAACGGCGCATGGCAAGCCGTTTCTGAGATCGCCGTGAACGATATTCGCGCGATGGCTGCCACCATCAAATCCCCAACCTACGTGGTGGGCGAGATGGATGCTGAAGAACGCCAGATCCTGGGACGTAAGTGGAAAACCGCACGCCTGGCGTCTCCCAGCCTTTGCCTGCGCCGTCCGGCGGTCCTGGCAGAACTTGCCTGGGCAAAGATTCAAGCAGGGCATGCCGATGATACTGCCAGCCTGGCGCCAATTTACGTTCATACATTGAGCAATGTGCCCAATCTATGAACCTGGACGCGGATAACAGCCAAATCAGGCTGCGAAACATGCGCGCGGATGATATTCCGCAAGTCGCTGCTCTCGACCACCTCTCGTTTGCAGATCCCTGGCCACAGGGATCTTTTGAATACGAACTAAAAGCGACAACCTACAGCTTGTGCCTGGTGGCAGAAGACCTTCTCGCTACGGAAGGTCAGAATGTGGTCGGAGCGTTGGTGATCTGGATTATCGTGGATGAAGCTCATATCGCCACGATTGCTGTCCACCCAGGCTACCGTCACCGCGGAATTGGGCGCAGGTTGTTGGCAGAAGGGCTGCTGCAAGCAGCTGAACGCGGAGCGGTGAAGTCGCTGCTGGAAGTGCGGGCGGGCAACGCCGAAGCCCTCCATCTGTATTACGGCTTCGGCTACAAAGCTGTTGGGCTGCGCCCCAATTATTACCAGGCTGAACAGGAAGACGCCCTATTACTCGACCTGGACCCACTGGATGTCAAAGCGCTCAGGAACATAATTTAGTCATTTTCGTCTTAATTCCACGCAGGTGGAGTAGAATCTGTCACTGGAAAAAAGTATGTCAGAAACAAACCGATTGAATACCATACGGGAGGAAATCCTCCACTGTCAGAAGTGCCTGCTTGCTAAAGGGCGCAAAAATGCCGTGCCCGGGGAAGGGCCTTCCTCGGTGGACATCATGTTCATCGGCGAGGGACCCGGCTTTCATGAAAACCAGCAAGGGAAGCCTTTCGTAGGGCAGGCTGGCGCGTTTCTCGATGAGTTACTGGCAGCAGCTGACCTAAAACGGCAAGAGGTTTTTATTACCAATGTGGTCAAATGCCGTCCGCCGAGCAATCGCGACCCCATGCTCGAAGAGCTAACCGCCTGCGCGCACTACCTTGACGAACAAATTGCCCTGCTTGACCCCAAAGTGATCGTAACCTTGGGCAGATTTTCAATGGCGAAGTTCATTGAAAATGGCAAAATCAGCCAGATCCACGGCAAATCTCATAAGATTGGCAAACGCCTGATCGTCACGATGTATCATCCCGCCGCAGCGCTTCATCAACCCGCATTGAGACCTGCTTTAGTTGAAGATTTCCAAAAGTTACCTCAATTGCTTGGCAGAGAAAAAGCCATTGTTCAGCCAACGGTCGAAGCACCTGTCCAACCAAAAGTGGAAGCACCCGCCCCGGAAAAGAAATTAGTAAAAAAAGAAGAAAAGCCCAATCTCCCCGAACAGCTCAGTCTGTTTTAATTGAAAGGCAAGGAATTGATGGTAAAAGAAGACCTGATCCAGGATATTCAGAAAAAACGCGCAAATATTGCCGTGATTGGTATGGGGTATGTGGGGCTGCCACTGGCGGTGACTTTTGCCAACGCCGGCTTTAACGTGACAGGCATTGATCCTATCCAGGAAAAAGTGGATATGATCAACCGCGGTGAAAGTTACATATCCGATATAAGCAACGCCCAATTGCGCAAGCATATCGATAATGGCCGCATCCGTGCCACAACCGACTACGCGACCCTGAGTGAGATTGATGCTGTCTCCATCTGCGTGCCCACACCTCTGCGCAAAACCGGCGATCCTGACATGTCCTTCATTGCCAATGCCAGCGAAGATATCGCCCCTTACCTTCACCGCAGCATGATCATTGTGCTCGAATCCAGCACTTATCCGGGAACCACCCGCGAGTTCGTTCTGCCAAAACTAATTGCCAACAGCAACCTTAAAGTCGGCACAGACTTCTTTTTGGCGTTTTCTCCCGAACGTGTAGACCCCGGACGTACGGATTACACCACCTATAACACCCCAAAGGTAGTTGGCGGCATCACCCAGGCGTGTACGGACGTTGCTGTGGCATGGTATCAGCAGGCGCTTGAAAAAGTTGTACCTGTCTCCAGCACCGAAGTGGCTGAAATGGCAAAATTGCTCGAAAACACCTTCCGCATGATCAATATCTCCATGGTCAATGAGTTGGCGCAGATGTGCGAACGGCTGGGCGTGGATGTGTGGGAAGTGATCGATGCTGCCGCCACCAAGCCATTCGGCTTTATGAAATTCACCCCTGGACCAGGCTTGGGTGGGCACTGCATCCCGATCGACCCACTTTACCTGTCCTGGAAAATGAAGACTCTCAATTACACCGCGCGCTTCATTGAACTCGCATCCGAAATCAACACCAACATGCCGCGTTATGTGGTCACCCGCATCCAGGATGCCCTGAACCGCTATAAGAAAGCGCTCAATGGCAGCAAGATCCTGATCCTGGGTGTTTCTTATAAACCGAACATCAACGACATGCGCGAATCGCCTGCTCTGGACATCATTCATCTACTGCGAGAGAAGGGCGCCATCGTCGCCTATAACGACCCATACGTTCCTGAGATTGAAATTGAAGGCGTTCAGATGTTCTCCGAAAAAGAGCTTTCAACCGTCCTTGAGAAAGCAGACCTGGTTGCCATCATTACCAACCACGACAAATTTGATTACAAGCTGATCCTCGAGAAATCGCAATTGATCTTCGACGCCCGCAACGCCATGAAAGACATTGCGAAACACGACCTGAAAGTGATCAAGCTCTAATGAGCATTTACGTCCTCACCGGCGCGGCAGGTTTCATTGGCTCAGTTGTTGCCGGAGAAATGCTGCGCGAGGGGCACACCGTCTTTGGGATTGATAACCTCAACCACGTTTATGATGTGCGCGTGAAAGAACACCGCCTGCAGGCGCTTCTGCCCCAGGCGAATTTTCACTTCATCCGCGAGGACATCACCGACCGCGATTTCATCACCAGGCTGGCTGCCATGGTGCCGACTGCGGATGCCGTCATCAACCTCGCAGCCATTGCAGGCGTACG
Source organism: uncultured Anaerolineaceae bacterium (assembly GCA_964409045.1). Lineage (GTDB taxonomy): Bacteria > Chloroflexota > Anaerolineae > Anaerolineales > Anaerolineaceae > Mesolinea. The sequence goes on from CAYPBU010000036.1 coordinate 4,023, forward strand.
TGCCAGCACCACCGATCCCTGGAGCTACCTCAACACCAATACCCTCGGCAACCTAAACATGCTCGAGTATGCCCGCCACCAACGGGTGCCGAAGTTCATCCTCGCTTCCACTTCCAGCCTCTACGGCAATGAAGGTAAGCCGCCACATGTGGAAACCGCTTCCACCGAGCATCCCCTGGCGCCTTACGCCGCCAGCAAGAAGGGCGCCGAGGCTTTTGCGTACTCCTACCACCACCTCTACGGCATCGACGTGACCGTCCTACGTTACTTCACGGTTTACGGGCCTGCCGGCAGACCGGACATGGTCATGTTCCGCTTCTGCCAATGGATTGCTGAGGGAAAGCCCGTCACGATCACCGGCGATGGTGAACAATCGCGCGGATTTACCTACGTGGACGACATTGCCCGGGGCACGCTGCTGGCACTCAAGCCTGTTGGTTTTGACGTTTTCAATCTCGGCGGGCATGAGGTGATCACCATCAACCAGCTTTTACACAAACTCGAGCAGCTTCTGGGCAAAAAAGGGAACATCACCTACATTCCCTCCCATCCGGCTGATGTGTTCGAAAACGTGGCAGATGTCACCAAAGCCCGCCGGGAGTTGGGCTGGGAGCCAAGGGTATCGCTGGATGATGGGCTGAAACGCCTGGTGGATTGGTATCTCGCCAATCGCGATTGGGCGAAAGACGTCGAAACTCCCTGATCTTTGAGCACTCCCAAAAGTCCGACAGCTCAGCTGGTCGTTCGTAGCCCCTTTTTTACCCCATCCATGGAGGGGGTCGGCGACCTGTGCCCGCAGTGAAACGAAGGGTAAGCCGGGGGGTGGGCTTTTGTCACCCGCCACTGATTACTATTTCGAAATAATGGTTACAATTAGATTGTTCTCTTTGCCTGCACCCTGTCTCGTCAACACAGGGTAAGAAAGGAGTTGACATGAAACGGACCTCTTGGCAAACAACCTTGTTGTTGGTTGTTGCAATACTTTTGCTGCTTTCCTCCTGCGGTGGGCAGCCAATCCGCCTCCCCGTATTTCCGACCTCTGAAAACCCAACCCAATCCAACCCTGAACCAAGCCTGGAATCCCTGCCCACATTCGAAGCACCACCCCAGGATGTCTCCCTGGAATGGTCCGAGCAACTGAGCGAAGAGTATTGCAAGCCTGGCAACCCTGGTCGCTTTAGCAGCCTTGTTTACATCTCTGGCGCTTATTTCAGCGTGCAAAGCGGCGACTCGCGCAGTGTCTGGCGATATCTACCGGATGGAACAAGTGGAGAAAAAATCGCAGAGCCGTTGGCGGAAGACGGTAAATTCATCGAAACGCTACGGGTCAATGACGAGTGGCTGGTGATGCTGATATTTGATCACCCGATGCACATACAGGGCTGGCGCGTTGAAGTACTCGATCTCGACACCAATACCCAGCAGCGCCTGGTTGACAATATCGAAGTCAACGACAATATCATCTATCTCGACATGGAGCTTCAGGGCGACATGCTCTACTTCCTCACCCGTACTGTGACAGCGGATCAATCGGGGCAGCTTTCCACCATCCAGGCTTTCAACCTTGCAGAAAATACCCAGGAAGTCCTGCTCAGCCTGGAATCAGGCCTGATCTACAACCAACTGGCGGTTACCGAAAAGTATTTGATGATCAGCCAGGGCGCCAGCGCCAAAGACCCGGACGGGGTATTTCCGATCCTGTTTTTCAGTTTAGAAAGCCAGCAGCTTGAAGATGTGATGGAAATATCAGGCTCTCATCCTTTGATGGACTGGCCGCTTGCGGCTTGGTCCGAGCAAGGTCCAGGCCAACCTCCGGAAATTTTCAAGATCTTTGATTTCGAAAGCGGGCTTTCCTGGCCTTTGATTGTCCAGGGCGAGCAGCCATCAAACTTCGATCTCAGCAAGAAGCACCTGGCCTGGATCGATCCAACAGAGCCAACCAGCGCCTTTCCAACAGTGTTCTTGATGTCCCTGGATGACGGTCACAAAATTACAGTAAACACAGAAACCCAGGAGCTCATGCCGCAGTTCCCCCAGGTCCGGGACGAGAAGTTGATTCTTGGCCTGGTAAAGGATTTTGGTACACTGGATGCCCAGGGCATGATTTGCGTCATCCCGCTTGAGGACCTGCAAGGCATTTCGCAACCAGTTGCAGGCACTGTGCCACCAACACGATGAACTGTAGTATTAAGTCTCTCTTTATAATAATAGATGGTGATTAGAAATTCAGGAAAAAGCCTAGAATTCAAAACAAATTATGGTTTATTGATTCTTGGAAACATTGATTGCCAAGAATAACTTGGTGAATATACAGAAAGCCACAAAGGGGTAAGTGTAAAAGTGGGTGTGTTCCAACTATAAACAATCAATTGCTGGGCGTCATTATATCCGAGCAAACTTTTCTCAATCCGATCTTTATTCCAATTCTCGGAGTACGTTCTGCCACTTCTCTTTGAGTGGGAGAGAATATCTCGTGACGCAGCTTCAAAATAGAGTTTTGTAATATTGGTCCTTTCATTAGTATCAGAATCTTTAAAACATGGCGAAGGAAAGTCTCTATAAGCATAAATATTTACGTTTTTAAAACCCAATTCTTTTATCGATTGTTCTAACTGGCGGGTAGCGTTGCCGTTCCCATATAAAAACGAAAGATAAACTTTCTTTTCCTTGAGAACCCCCAACACCTCGGTTTGTAGAGGTGCAACATGCTCTTCTCCTGTTAATCGTTTGCTTTTCTCAACACCAGCAAGAGTTTGAAAGTATGTAATAAGTTGTGTTCCGGAATAGTAAGCGTCATCTATAAAAACAACTTGTTCCACATTTGTCAACATGGCTGCATTTAACTCGCTTGCTAGTAATGGATGAAAGTTAGTGTTTAAATGCGCATTTAATGAGGTAACTGAATGTGATATTCTTGAAGAGCTATCATTTAGTGACCCCATAGAAATCAAGAGCGGCTGATTTGATAACTGCCGATCTGATAATATTTCATTGATATTAGATTTCAGTGATTCTAGAATCTGGCTCTCTTTCACAACACAAATATTATCGAGAATATCGCAAAACCCATCTACGAAGACCTCGAAGTTTTTTAAACTTTTCTGGTATCGATAGAATTGATGTGCAAAGCTATTAATGTGTGTAGAATTGATGGCAATTCTTTCCCCCTTTACTCGGTCAAATCTTTCGTAACCGTTCCATTTTTCAATACATCTTTGGAAAACACTGTTTCTTTCATTTACCTCTTTAAGCCTTAACAAGGGCAATGCATGTTTATATTCATTCTTCTGTGTAAGCTTACCGCGCAATTCTTCTATGATTAGTTCATCAGAATCTGTAAACAGGTCATTGTTGTCTAGTAGTGCCTTATATTTTTCGTATAACATGAGTTCTGTGGCTAAGTATACGATGTACTTATTATCAGGTTCTGAAAGAACACTGATCTGATTAGTCCTTGAAAGACGGCTTTTGATCCAATTATCAGTCTCAAATTTGTAGTTTCGATCGAAGTTTTTCTTGTTGTCTGCCAATGCTATTGGGAGATTGCTTTCGAGACTAATTGAAGATAAAGGTGGTTGCTTAACCAGTAAGATGTAGACTGGTGATGGAATCTTTAATTTCTGGCAAATTGAAGTGGTTTTTTCCCTGATATCAACTTCAAGATCCCTATAGTTGTTCTCAACAATTTTATTATATGTTTCCATTCGATTAGGATCTTCAAAATTGACGCTGTCAGATGACAGAACAACGCAACGTTTTAAGAGATCGCGAAGATATATCTTTTTGCAGATAGCGCGTGCAGCCTTAAATTTTTCTTCGTTTGTTACTTCAACATCGCCTACTCTTTCTATCGTCATATCCAAATTGCTGGTAACAACATCCGTATCCGTTAATAACAATGCTTGTGTAAAGTTATTTAACAGCCCATCAGTAGATTTATCAATTTCTTCAAGAGCTTGCCTTAAGAAAGACTCAGAACCAAGTGTTTTTTGGTGGAAATATACATTTTCAAATAACAAGAATTTTGATAGGATCAGCTGATCTACAGCGTTTATTGCACTAGGGGATACCCCAAATTGGTAATATTTGAATCCGTCTTTCGGGCTATTGGCGATAAGCCTTAGCTCCTTATCACTTCTAATAACTCTAATTTTTTGTATGAATCTAGAAAAATCCAAAGAAGTTGGTAGTCCGGTAAAAAAAGAGTCTCGTGTAATGTAGTCTATTTTATCGGCATCTACTTGACCGTTCACAATTTGAGCAAATGGAATCCAATCTTGATTATATGGATAGCCAAGTATAAGGCACGCGATCTTTTCAAGAGTGTCTTCCTTTTCCTTGCTTGTTCTAAATTGAATTGTATTTAATCCAGGAGAAACATTGTTGAGGAGTTGCTGTATATCTTTAGTAAATAGGGCAATTACTGCGATAATTTCTGTCAGAGATGGTTTAATTTGCAGTTTTAAACTAAAATGAGAACGTATCTTGTCCACTAATTTCCATCTGGAGTAATTGCAGCTTCTATCCTGAAAAAAGAACTCCGCTGCATGACTCCCGAAAAAATGTCCTATGTCATGAAAGATGGCTGCTAGTCGTAACACTTGGAGACCCTCATCCTCGTCGAAGGTCATTGTATTAGCAGATAGTTCATGAAAAATCCGTTTATATATTGTGGACGCCGTATGTATCACACCCAAAGTGTGCGTGAAGCGAGTATGGGAAGCAGTGGGATATAAGTAGTCCACGAGACCGAGTTGCTTGATACCCCGTAACCTTTGAATTATCGGGCTATCAACAATCATCAATTCCCCTTGGTTTATCTCGATTGCTCCCCAAACTGGGTCGAAAAAAGCTTTTGTGTTACTAGGCGATAAGCTTGTTTCTTTACAATATTTACAAGATCTTAATACATAATCGCCCATCAGGAGGCTGATAAATCTGTTAACCTCACTTTTTAATTGAGTTAGTTCCGGACAGCTACGAGAATTTTTGAGAATATTAAGAACAGTCCCCAACTATGCCCCAGCCATCGTTAAGAAACGATGTGTACTTTCTTTTACAATATCACGATCTATTTTCACTTGTGTCTGATCTTCAAGGATATAATTGGCCTTTATCTCGTTCAGATTAATGACCATAGTCGTCCAGGTAGGATTCTCTAAGGAATTAAACTTAATCTCACTTCCATTCAATTCCATGAACAAGTCCCGCAATAAGTCGTATGTCTCTACCACTGGGGTCTTTATAAACATATCTGAGATATTATTATACGTTTCGCGATCTAATTTTTTCCGTAGATAAATCTGCACTGCTTGTATACCATTGTTATATGATTCCCCAGCAAAAGGTATACTTCCAATACCTTGTAAGGCAATGGCAGCTAAGAACTTTCTCAGAAAGCATCTTGTTTCGGTGTTCATAATCCTCAAATTCTATCGTTGAACAAATGTGATGTCAAGGTGTTAAACACGTTATCATGTGATTATAGGTAAGATTACTATACGATTGGACAATGAATAAAGATTATTACAAATAATGCAACACAAATCGGAACTCCGCTTCAAGCCTAATGAGGAGTACGTACGATTGTTTTATTATAACACAAAAATCGAAGTCTGGTGAATTGATTCAAAGCGATTTTGCTTTACAATTTTCACTGCTGGTTAGATACTGTCAATCGATATTTTTGTACCATGCCCTTAATATAGTGAAATATTAAAAATAGCCAATGATATATTTTACTTTGTATATTTTCTTACAGACTAATATCCAATATTCTCGTAATAAGAGCAATCAGGAAATGAAGAGCATCTCCAATAAAGAGAACCATCAACCCGATTCTGCTTTATTTTCAACTCCCCCGTACATTCAGGACATCCTCTATATTGATCCAAGGAATAGTTATATTGTGATTTTGCCAGAGATAGCACTTGGATATCCTTGTATCCAGATTTCAATAATCCATCGATACACATTTTTACAGTTTTACCTGAAAAAAGGATATCATTGATCAATAAAATATTCTGTGGAAATCTTCCAACTGATTCATTGTAATGATTCTCTGGATCTAATTGTGCTTGACAACCTATTGTTTCCTTGTTAAAGGTCAAACCAATATTGAGTAAACCATTTGGAAAGAATTGCAGAGCACTTCCTTGGTTCTGTTCTTCGAGTATTTGAAGTACTATTTTTAATCGATCGGGTTGGCCAGGATTGGGTGGCACATAAGTAACGATATATGGCTGTTCGAATTCAGTTTTACTTTTAATGAACTTTTGAATTCCTGCAGCAAAGAAAATGGATTTTGCTGGAATTTCTATAAATTGAATTAATGATTTTGACAAGGTAGATTGTTTGTGTCTTGTATCAGTCTCATTAAAAAATCTTCCTAAAGAATGGTGCTGAATTCCGTTATCATTCCAAGTCAATACTGAACCATCATGTAGAAATTTGGTATCCATAGTAGAAAATGAATCTTCTAAAAGATATTCCATAAGTGAAATTTGAGAAAAGTTCACTAACAGCTTCGGATCATCGATTAAAAAATCAGGTGCGTATCCGATAACATCGACTTTATTTATCATTCCCCAGCCTGCTCCGATGCAAGAGCAACCAGCTCTGAAACTTGCTATATAGTCTGTCCTTTCGTCTCCTACATAAATACATTCTTCAGGACGTAAATTCAATTGTTTGGAAGCAAAAAGTATCGGTTCTGGGTCTGGTTTATGGCTGTGAGTGTCTTGATAAGATACTAGTACATCATAAAATATTGAATATCTTTCAAGGAGTCTTTTTGCATAATTCCCATAAGAAGAGGTAACAATACCGATTTTATAACCCTCAGATGAGAGAATTCCAGGGAGCTTATGAGGATTTGGAAAATAATTTAAAAAAGGCTTTACTTCATTCATATGCTCGAAAACATATGACCACTCCAAGTTTTCCCTTTGCTGACGAAGACTTGATGTGTCGAGTAAAGTCATATCCAAATCAAAAAGTATAGCTTTATAATTCATATCCTAGACTCTGAAAAGGTTAGTTTTAAAATTGATTTTAATGAGTCTACTTGCGTTTTTTTGATTCATAGAAAATGTTGGTTTCGATCGTTCCAAATCACTTAATATTTTCTCTTTTACGATAACGATTGTTATCTTTGAGAAAACAATTTAATAAAGTTCGAATTTGTTAAGTATTAACATCTCGACTGGGATATCTGAATAATTCTAAATTGTCTGTAAACTACAGTATAGAAGATAGTATATATTCAAAATTGCGATAGTAACAAACTTCTACATAAGTATATTTTAAGATGCCCTTATTTCATAGATGACCCAGTCAAACACCTGAAGTAATATTACTACATCATCATAATCTTGTTTATTATTTCACTGAAACTTGGTCGCTTTTGCTACAGACACTTGGGAGGATTATTGTAGGGTCATGAATCGAAATAAATGCCCTGGCTAATGACGTCGATCGTCTATCCAAAAAAACAATTATTGGTTAAATATCCACAAATCGGTAGGGTGATTTGTTGTAGTGCTATGCTTTATTATGGAATCATTGGTCAGTCACTTATGTAGACCTCACCACGACCTCAATGAACATACCACTAAGTAGCTGCTTATATATTGATAAAATTGTGCAAAAGAAGGAGGAAACAGGCTTGCTTTTGTCTGATTCAAATCATAAAACAAGAGCATACATTGAGCCTTAACATGCCTATTACGTTACTGACAGCGAAGGGTTATCTAGGAGTTAAGGTGAGGAAGACTGATCAACTAAAAAAATGAAGGCGTGAAGTATCTAGGTCAACCTATTTTGGTTGATGGCATACTGGATGCCAGCGAGATGAACTGCGCCATCCCACTCGAGGACCTGCAAGGCATTTCGCAACCAGTTTCAGAGGCTGCGCCCGAGACCCCTTAGGCTAACGCCGGAATTGAAACCACGCCTGGCTTTATTCATCATTTTTATTTAAGCTGTCAGGAAGTATTTGGCAAGTTGGCAGCTCAATATGTTGACGTTGACATAACAAATCAGTACAATATTGATAAGCAGGAGTTTCGCTTGCAACATTTACAAACTCTCACAAATATTGATCCTATTAGTCTATCTGACCTGTTCTTAAACCAGTTCATCAGCACTCGTTCGCTTTGCGCCTTAGGCGCGTTCGTGTAAACCATTAACTCAATAAACTTCATAAGCCAAAAGGGGGAAGCACGATTCCGATGGTGGTTTGTTTGTGGTTCTTAGTTCTCAAAAGGAGTTGACGTGAAGAAAAAACTGTTCAAGTTGTTCTCGGTTCTTATCGCTGTCTTGATTGTCTTCGGAATGGGAAATCTCTCTACTATTGCTATTGCCCAGGCATCTGATCCGAACCTGGATAAAGTGGAAGGGAGAGTGTTGGAAGCAATCTCAACAAACGGAACTTCGGACTTTGTCGTCGAAATGGCGGAAAAAGCTGACCTTTCCGCAGCTTATAGCATATCGGATTGGAACGAACGCGGCTGGTTCGTCTACGACACGTTGAAGGAAGTAGCCGCCCGTACCCAAAAACCTGTGATTGAAATCCTCGAAAAGCAGGGGGTCGAATACCAATCGTTTTTTGCTGGCAATGAAATCGCTGTGACTGGCAGCAATCTCAGCGTTCTTTCTGAGATTACGGCTCTGGATTCGGTTTCTCACATCCGCTTCCCACGGACAGCAACGATTGATCCGGGCTTTTTCTCAATCCAGCAAACCACCGTCTCCCAGGGCAGCATTAATGCGCTTGACTGGGGCATCACAGATGCCAAAGCCGATCAGTTCTGGGCTACTTTCGGGCTTCAGGGCGATGGTCTGATTGTTGCCAACATAGATACCGGTGTTCAGTGGGACCATCCCGCGCTGGATCAGTCCTTCAAATGCGGCACCAATCCTACTAATCCTGTTTGTTGGTCTGACCCTTCCAATACTTGCGGCGCTAGCGGAGCCTGCGATAACAACGGTCATGGCACGCACACCATGGGCACCATCATCGGGGATGATGACCCAAGCCTCACCTACCAGGTTGGCATGGCACCTAACGCGAAGTGGATCGCCTGCAAGGGGTGTGAAACCAATAGCTGCTCTGACGCCTCATTGAACGCTTGTGCCGACTGGATCCTTGCACCTGGCGGCAGCCCTGCCAATCGTCCTCATATTGTCAATAACTCCTGGGGCGGCGACGGTGGTGACACCTGGTATCTTGCCAAGGTCAATGCCTGGCGGGCAGCCGGGGTCTTCCCGGTATTCTCTGCTGGTAACAGCGGTCCCACCTGCGGATCCATTGGCTCCCCTGGTGACTACCAGGAATCCTTTGCAGTCGCAAACCATCAAAGTACCCGATACATCAATTCACAATCGAGCCGTGGTCCTTCTACTTATGGTGACAATCCTTACACCAAGCCTAACCTGTCTGCGCCAGGCACCAGCATCTGCTCCTCCATCCCCGGCAGTTCATGGAGCTGTGGGTATAGCGGCACTTCCATGGCTGCCCCACACGTGGCAGGCGCAATTGCCTTGTTATGGTCGTGCAACACCTCCTTGATCGGTGATTTCACAACCACCTTTGAGTTACTGCAAGACACGGCTGATCCGCCCATTGAAGCCGGCAACTGCGGTGCGCCGACTGACGGCGAGGGCAACTTCACCTATGGGTACGGATATCTGAATGTCTACCTGGCGGGCTTGGTGGCTTGTGGAACTGTTGAGATGGGCACACTGGAAGGTCATGTTTATGATAGTCACGGCTCGCCAATTGAAGGCGCGACGGTGACTGCGACTGGTTCCGCAACCACCGACGCCACCGGTTTTTATACCATGGACTTGCTGCCTGACAGCTATTCGGTCACCGCCAGCAAGTATGCCTATTACCCCGAGACAGTGGATGGGGTGGAAATTGTCGCCAATGCAACCACCACGCAAGATTTCAACCTTGAATTCGCTGGTGGTTGGATGGATGGACCCACTCCATGCTTCGACTGGACCCGCTACGATGCTGAATTTTATCCTGCCACAGGTTTGATCTACGCCCTGGGTGGACGCACAGACACCTCGACGGTTGGGGATATTTATTCTTACAATCCGGAAACTGGAGCGTGCGCAGATACCGGCGCGAATATGCCGGTGCCAATTTCAAACTACACGGTCAACCTGGTAAATAATGGTGCTGCTGACGTCTTGTGTACCTTTGGCGGACGCGCCTCTTCTGGCACGCCCACCATGGCCGTGCAGTGCTATAACCCCGTCACCAACTCAGCCACCCAGGTCACCACCCTGCCCACCGCCTGGACAGGTTTCACTCCCGGAGCACAGGCAGTCTATAACAATAAGGTCTACATATTCGGTGGTTTCAATGCCACTGCGTCTCCCTATGAAACTGCTCGAACTGACCGCTTCGACCCGGTAGCCAATACGTTCACGCAACTGGGCGCACTTAGCCTGGCTCGAAGTTACCTCTATACCGCTGTCGTTGACGGGAAAATCTACGCCTTTGGTGGCACGGTTTATGATGGCGCCAACCTGGTTGCCCAAACCAGGGCTGAAGTGATGGCCGACCCTGGAGGCGCGGGCACCTGGAATGACGCAGCCGTTGCCGATCTTGCTGCCGCGCATGATGAAGGCGTGACGTTTGGCTTCGACAGCGACTTTGGGATTCCGTCGGTCGCTGGAAAGGTCATTTTGGTAGGTGGAGGGCAGTGGCCCGATGAATCGGCGGACGTTTTCACCTACAACCCAACCACTGACACCTACGATAACAGCTTCCCGGATCTGCAGCACGCCCGCCGCAACCATGCCGGCGTATACGTCCCGCTGGATACTGCAAGCATGAGCGATGGTCTGCCCGGTTTGTGGGTGATGGGCGGACGCCAGGCGGCAGACACGCCCCCTTACCAGGGCGCCGAGTTCTTCCCGCTGTCGTTCCCACCAGTGTTAATCGACGTCTTCCTGCCGTTACTCTTAAGATAATGTCCTAAGACAGGAATTCGAATGATCAAGAAGCAGGCTTGTGAAAACACAACCCTGCTTTTTTCTATGTTGTCAGTGCGATCCAACAACCTTGCACCTTTTTACCTATTTGACCTCATTTGACAACCTCACCAATCCGTTTATAATTCAACAACTGAATTATATGGAAACGCAACTGACCGAACAAGAAAACACACGCGCGCTGGAGATGCTCACCCACATCGAAGCCGACCCCGACATCTCCCAGGTGACACTCGCAGATGAGCTCGGCGTCGCCGTGGGCACGATCAACTGGTATCTCAAGCGCCTGATTTCCAAGGGTTACGTCAAGGTCAAGAGAGCACAACGCAAGAAGCTGCGCTACATCATCACCCCCGAAGGCATCGCCCTGCGCGCCAATCTCACCGTCGACTATATCAAGACTTCTTTCGACCTCTACCGCCGTGTGCGTGAACGCAGTAATCGCTGCATCGAGCAGCTCAAAGCAGCCGGCTACGATGAGGTTCACATCCTTGGCGAAGGCGAGATCGCCGAGGTGATCAGCCTCACCTGCCTTGAGCATGGGGTTTCGTTGACCGAGTCAAAAAATACGCCAAAAATTAGCATCGACGGTCTAAAACTTGCACTGATTTTCCCTGAAGGTGTGCCTGACCCCACGCCTTCCCACCCAACCCAATTTGGAGGCGAACATGGAAAAGGCCCTTGACCTTGCCACTAAACGTATTTGTGTCACCGGCGGTGCCGGATTCTTAGGCACGCACCTCATTCGCAGGCTAAAGGAGCACGGCGCGCGCGAAATTTTCGTGCCGCAATATCCGGAATACGATCTGGTGCGCGAAGTGGACATCATTCGCATGATCGACACTGCCAAACCGGATATCATCATCCACCTGGCAGCCAAAGTCGGTGGCATCGGCGCCAATCGGGAAAAACCCGGCGAATTCTTCTACGACAACTTGATGATGGGCGTACAGCTCATCCACCAATCCTGGCTGAAGGGTGTCGAAAAGTTCGTGGCGATCGGTACGATCTGCGCTTATCCCAAGTACACTCCCATTCCCTTCAAAGAGGAAGACCTTTGGAACGGCTACCCCGAAGAAACCAACGCCCCTTACGGTTTGGCAAAGAAGATGCTCCTGGTGCAATCCCAGTCATATCGCCAGCAATACGGCTACAACTCGATCTTTCTCCTGCCAGTTAACCTCTACGGTCCGGGCGATAACTTCAACCCTGCCAGTTCGCATGTCATCCCAGCGCTGATCCGCAAATACCTTGAAGCCAAAGAACAAGGTGCGTCTGAGATCGTCGCCTGGGGCGACGGCAGCCCAACCCGTGAATTTATCTACGCGGAAGATGCGGCAGAAGGCATTACCCTCGCAACCGAACGATACAACGACTCCGAACCGGTCAACATCGGCTCGAGTTTCGAGATCTCCATCAAGGACCTCACCGAAACCATCGCGCGTCTGACCGGTTTCAATGGCACAATCCGCTGGGACACCTCCAAACCCAATGGTCAACCCCGCCGCAAACTCGACACCACCCGTGCCCGTGAAGCATTCGGTTTTGAATCCAAAACCAATTTCGAAGAAGGTCTCAAGCGCACGATTGCCTGGTATGCCAACGAGAGGGCGAATGGCAGAGGCTAATCTTAACTCCGCTGCGCAGGTGGTGACCCTTAAGCCTGCCAAAGGCTGGCTGGGGCTTGACTTGAAAGAGCTCTGGCACTACCGCGAGTTGATCTACTTTTTAACCTGGCGCGACATCAAAGTGCGCTACAAGCAAGCCGTGCTCGGCATCGCTTGGTCAGTGCTGCAACCCGTACTCACGACCGCTATCATGACCGTCGTATTCGGCATGCTGCTCAAGGTCGACTCGGACGGACTGCCCTACCCGGTGTTTGCGCTATCCGCGCTCCTGCCCTGGCATCTCTTCCAACTTTCCCTGCAAAAGAGCAGCATCAGCCTGGTGGGCAATGCCAATCTGCTCACCAAGGTCTACTTTCCCCGCCTGATTATCCCCCTTAGTTCGGTGCTCGCAGCATTGGTGGATTTTGCCATTTCGTTGATATTGCTCTTCATTGCCATGGCCATCTACAAAATACCCCTGACCTGGAATGTGCTGTGGATCATCCCACTCACAGTGCTGACCGTTTTGGCAGCTCTGGCAGTGGGCTTGTGGCTTTCAGCACTCAACGTGCAGTATCGCGATGTGCAGCAGATGGTGCCTTTCCTGATCCAAATCTGGATGTATGCCACGCCAATCGTCTACCCCATCACCACCATCCCCGAGGGCACGTTTCGCTATATCTACAGTCTCAACCCGATGGTTGGGGTGGTGCAGGGCTTCAGGTGGGCATTCTTTGGCGGTTCTCCGCCTGACATGACCTTATTGATTTCAAGCTTGGCCGTATTGCTTCTGCTCATTTCGGGTTTATTCTTTTTCCGACGCATGGAAAAAACTTTTGCGGATGTGGTGTGATGATGGACAGCGACTTATCCATTTTAGTTCGTGGGATCGGTAAGCGATATAAAATCGGCGCTTCCCAGCAACGCGCCGACACCCTGCGCGACCTGATCACCGCCCAGGCCGAACGCATCGGCAGCACTCTGCGTGGCAAACAACGAAATTCCAACAATGCGGATCACATCTGGGCTCTGCGGGACGTCAACTTTGAGGTCAAACGCGGGCAAGCCCTGGGGATCATCGGGCGCAACGGCGCCGGCAAGAGTACTCTGCTCAAGGTGCTCTCGCGTGTGACCGACCCAACCGAAGGGTACGGCGAACTGCGTGGGCGTGTTGGCTCGCTGCTCGAGGTGGGGACTGGTTTTCACCCGGAACTGACCGGGCGCGAAAACATATTCCTCAACGGCGCCATTCTCGGCATGCATAAAAAAGAAATTGATGCCCGTTTTGATGAAATAGTGGCGTTTTCGGAAGTTGAAAAGTTTATTGACACACCCGTCAAACGCTACTCGTCCGGTATGTACCTGCGCCTGGCATTCGCCGTGGCAGCCCACTTGGAACCGGAAATCCTGGTTGTGGACGAGGTGCTTGCGGTCGGCGATGCCGACTTCCAGCGCAAGTGCTTGGGGAAGATGGGCGATGTCGCCGATTCTGGTCGCACCGTCTTATTCGTCAGCCACAACATGTCCGCGATTCTGCGCCTCACCCAGGACTCGATCGTGCTCGACAAGGGCAAAGTGCTCCTGCGAGCGCCATCTGCTGAGGCGGTGGATTTTTACCTCAACCGCGGGCTTTCCAAGCTGGGGGAACGCTTCTGGGAGGAAGATGAGGTGCCGGTATCCAGCGCGCCTTTCCGACCGTTGGCGATCCGCGTTTTGGACAAAACCGGTCAGGTCTCGGACTCTGTGCGCAGTGTCGAACCGATCCGCATCGAGATCGACTATGAACTCACTGAGGATGTCACCGGTTTGCGCGTTGGATATTATCTCTTCACCACGCGCGGTGAACCCATTTTCACCAGTTTCGATATTGACTCGGAAGAGCTTTTCAAGGAATATACCGCCCGCTCGAAGGGCATCTACACTAGCCGCTGCACCATCCCAGCCGACACGCTCAATGAGGGGCGCTTCTTGCTGGGAGTGAACGCCAGCTCCTACGGCATCCGGCGCTACTTCCAGGACGACCAGGCGCTTTCGTTCTCAGTGGACGCCTCCGGTGCTCCAGGCACCCACTGGCCAGAGCCGCGTCCGGGACCAGTACGGCCGGTGCTTGGTTGGGAAATTGAGCAGAAAGGCAGCGCGTGATGAAAAACTTCGCCAAAACAGTGCTTGGCAAACTCCCCTTCGCCGTGGAAGCCTACTGGCTGTTTGAGGGATCCAAAAAACCGTGGAACGCCCACTACAAACTGGCTGGCCTTCAGGAAGTTCTGCCACAGGCTGTGGCAGAGGTGAAGCAGTATGGGCTGAAATCTGATGCTCCCAAAAAAGTCTGCATCTTCGCCACCCTGCACTATTGGATCGAGCAGGCTGGTCTAGTTGCGCTGGCGCTTGCCGGCCAGGGGCACCAGGTGGAGCTTGCTTATTTGCCCTATGCTGAGTGGGATACCTCCATTTCCGATTTTGACCTGCGTATTCAACACCTCTACAGTCAGCAGGTACTTTTACCTGCTGGTGACGTGATGGGCATCGTGCCGCTGATGAATTTCCCTTCTTATCTCAACGATTCAGATGAAAAAGTGAAGTTATCGGACTATCCTCCTGAATTAAAGGAGATCGTGCGGCAGGTTTCAGACTACGACACGCAGTACACGCTGCAAGTCGAAGAAACAGATACCAGCAGCAAGCTCTACAAACTGCGCCTGAAGCGCAACACCCAGGCAGCCATGGCGATCTATGACTGGCTGGCTTCCTCCCAACCCGACGTGCTGATCCTGCCCAACGGCACGATCCTCGAGATGGGCGTGGCGTATCAGATTGCCCGACTACTTGGCATCAAAACGGTTACCTTTGAGTTTGCCGATCAACGCGAACGCATCTGGCTGGCGCAGGATGATGAGATCATGAGCCACCACACCGACGAGCTCTGGCAGGGACTGGGCGGGCAGCCGCTGCCCGAATCCGCGCGAAAAGCCGTCGGAGATCTAACTTTTGCCCGCAAAAACGCCAAATTATGGGGCGACTTCGCCCGCCAATGGCAGCAAACGCCTGCCCGCGGTGGCTCGGAAGTACGCCAGGCTTTGGGCCTGGACGACCGCCCTGTAGCGCTTTTGGCGACCAATGTGCTTGGGGACAGCCTCACGCTCGGACGCCAGCGCATCTCGGAAACCATGGCGGAGATGATCGTGGGCACCATCCGCTGGTTCCTGGGTCACCCTGAAGCCCAATTGGTGATCCGCGTGCATCCCGGCGAGCTCAAAACGCATGGCACCTCAATGGTGGACGTGATTGAAAAGAACTTCCCCAAACTGCCCGAACACATCCACGTGGTGCGCCCCGAAGACAAAACCAACACTTACGACCTGGTGGAGACGACCGACTTTGGCATCGTCTACACCACCACCGTCGGGTTGGAAATGGCGATGACCGGGCTGCCTGTGGTGGTCACCGGCAAGACCCACTACGCCGAAAAAGGCTTCACCTTCGACCCGGCCGACTGGCAGGATTACGAAGCGGTCCTCTCCAGGCTCGTGGCTGACCCAACCGCCATGCGCCTTAGCCAAAAACAGGTGGAACAGGCCTGGCTTTATGCCTATTTGTTCTTCTTTGAGTTCTCTCTGCCCTTCCCATGGCATTTGCTCTGGCTGCATGAGGACTTCCAAGCCCGCCCGATGCGCTTTGTGCTCTCGCCCGAAGGTCAGCAGCGCTACGCCCAAACCTTTGGCTATCTGCTGGCCGAGCCGCTAAGCTGGGCAGCCCGCGGTCTGGCAAGACTGCCTTCACTTTCTGAACAAGAGGAGACTCAACCATGAGTCCTGATTCCGTCAAAAAAGAAATCGGTCAGTTCTATGACCAGATCGGCTGGCAGTTGGAAGGCGACGTTTACCAAAACGCCCGTTATGAAGACTTGCGCCCAGTTTCTGCCGAATACATTCACCGCTGCCATATGCGCGTCAAGCGCCACCTCGCCCCAACAGGAGACTTCCTCCTGGACGGCGGGTCTGGTCCGGTGCAATACGACGAATACCTGACCTATTCTCAGGACTATCGCTATAGGGTCTGCATGGATCTTTCAGTGGTGGCTCTGCAGGAAGCTCGCAAACGCCTGGGCGAAAAGGGTGTCTATGTCAACGCCGACATCGCCAACCTGCCTTTTAAGGATGACACCTTCGACGGCATCGTATCCCTGCACACCATCCACCACGTACCGATTGAAGAAAAGGTCGGCGTTTACAAAGGTCTGCACCGCACTCTCAAGCCCGGTCGCAGCATGGTGACCGTGGACGGCTGGGCAGAAGTGCCGCTTGGGAATGCGATGAACGTTTTTATGCGCATTGCCAACCGTCTGCGCCGTTGGACAGGTAAAGAAGCCCCAAAGATGCCGCCTGATGTGCAGACAAACGGGCAAAACGGTGATAGTGCAAAATTACCGGCGGGAACATTTGTGCTTAAAACCAGTGCGAAATGGTTCCACAGCGTTATGAATGACCAATTGCCCTACGAGATTCGCGTTTGGCGCAGTGTATCGGTAAAATTCTTACGGTCAGTGATCCAACCCGAATGGGGCGGGCGTTTTTGGTTAAGAGTACTATATCGCCTTGAGGAGTGGTTTCCCCACTACTTTGGCGAAAAAGGTCAGTATCCGCTGATTATTATCAAGAAAGACAATCGCGCGTAGCGCTTAGGAGATTTTTATGGACTGGCAGAATAAAGTTGTTTTGGTTACCGGCGGCACCGGATCTTTTGGTAAAAAGTTTATCCGCTTGATGTTGGACGAGTATCACCCGGCAAAGATCATCGTTTTCAGCCGGGATGAGTTGAAACAGCACGAAATGCGCACCACTGGCGGCTTCGATCACCCCTCGATCCGTTACTTCATTGGCGACGTGCGCGACCGCGAGCGCCTTTCGCGCGCCTTTTACGGCGTGGACATCGTGGTGCACACCGCCGCGCTAAAGCAGGTGCCCGCCTGCGAGTACAACCCGATGGAAG
>CAYPBU010000037.1:0-21529 GCA_964409045.1 uncultured Anaerolineaceae bacterium
TAATTGAGATACATTCATGTTCGTTAACTTTTCATGGGATAGGGTTAGGCTTTCTACCTGATACTTAGAATCAACGGTGAAAAACAAGTAACCCGGCGTAGTCGTATTGCCAAAGGTTATATCGGTTAAAGACATCTCAACCCCATCTATATTGGCGGTCAATACATAATTCTCTAACATAGAAGGATCAGAAGCGATGTTCGCTGGAATCTCTATCTTGTAATTGGTAAACCTTCGTACTGTTAGTCCTGAAAAGCTCAGAGTGTATGAACCCCTTCCAAGTGGCTGATTTGTTTTCAGCCCCCATGGCAACCAGGTGTCCGTTTGTAAGGGGATATCGTCTTGAACCTGATAATATGCCAGGGGAATCACCGAACCATTGCTGTCGCGCAGTTCCACAGCCAGAGGAGAGAACCTGGGCATTTTTGGCAATTTTTCAGTCCAGTAAACACGACCCATGAGAATAGTACTATCCACATCGGGAACCATACGCAACACTTCTATCCAGTATTGGCTTTCTTGCGTGCTTGCAGGACTCTCTACAGTAGGACCAGTCGGCAAAGCCTCAGTAGGGCTAACCTGACCCACAGACACTGAGATTAGTGGTGTTGGTATTGGTGATTGAATATCAATTACTGGAAGCACTCCACTTGGGTCGGTAAACAAGCTAAACTTAATCGGCACTTCGATATTGTTTGGGCTCAAATCAGGGTTGACAAACGGGGTATGACTAAGCCAAAGATACGCATTGCCTAACTTATCCGAAGACAATGGGAAAACAAGCCTAATCTGATATCCTGAGACTCCATCCCATCGTGCGCTTTTTTCAGTCAGATCCAGCGAGTGTTTTTCATCAAGGTTAAGTTTGTATTCAACCTCGGGAAACCTAAAAGTCTCATCAGGAGTGAAAAGCATCTCAGCACTCAAGCCTTTAATTTCAAGGAGGAGTGTTATACCTTCTTTTGTCGAAACTCCATTAGAAACCCTGAATGATACCCCTTCGATGATAGTTGGTTCAACCGGATCCACTAGATAGTTGTTTGCATTCGATTCGGTTAGTCCAATCCCTGGGATGAAGTAGAAAATGGATCGGATAGCCTTGACAATCCTGGGATTACATAAAACAACAGCGGCAATGATGAGGATTGCTAATGTGGTAAATGTCGGTCTCAGTTTGGATAGCAAAGGTTGTGTGGTTGGTATCTCCTGGTTGCTTGATGAAACGAGGCGGGCTCTGAGCGTTGATTTGAAGACTGTATTAGGACCTGGCTCTTCTATCGCCATCTTCACAAAGTTTTCTGTTTTGTTTATCTCCGAACTATTCATTTCTAGCCTTCCATGAATCGGTAAATCTTGTCGATTAGCCGATAGTATTGTTTTTTGGTCGCTGTTTCTGACTTGCCAATTACTAAACCTATCTCAGAGAATCTCAGTTCAGAAATAAAACGTAGCCTCAAGATTTCCTGATCAAGGTCTGATTGAACTCTGATAAAACTTCGCACTAATTGAACTAATTCCTTGTTTGAGACAACTTGCTCTGGAAGTGGCATTTGAGATGGCAAATCTTCGTAATCCTCAATACTGACTGGTGAAGGCGTTCTCAAATATTTGTAAAACAAGTTTCTCGCAATCGTAAACATCCAGGCTCGAAAGCGACCAGAATGCTTGTATCTATCAATATTTTCCAATACAGCAAAAAAGAGTGATGATGTCAAGTCTTCTGCTACTTCTTGGTTCTGCACCCTGGACAAAAAATACTTGTAGACACTATCCACAAATCTGTCATACAACAATGGAAAGTTGCTTTTGTCTTGTTTGACAAGAATGATTAGTTCCTCTTCATTGTCATTTGTAGCTGATGATTCCGATGGTTTGGTTAGTTCCATTGTTTCTCCAGTGAGAGTATCTCATAATATTAAATCCAGACTATGCCTAAAAGTGACAGAAAAGGGCTACATGGTAGCCCTTTTTAAAATCAGATGAGGTAAATTGTTTTCACTCCCAGGATATGCTCCAATTTCCTGTCATCCTAATTATCAGAGACTCAACAACCATGGCGACAGCATTTTCATATGTTAGATCATATGGCTTTTTATCAATAACAATTTCGTGTGACTGCTCATTCCGCTTTATATGGTATCGCAATCCCTGTTCTTGTAATGACTGCTTTGTTAATTCTGACAGTTTTCTTAACTCGAGTAGATTGTCCGGTATCGAAGTTTTAATTTCTGTAAGGACAAAAAGTAATTCTCCTTCAATTGCGTCTTTCGTGAAATCGCCATCAAAAAAGAAATCATAACATCTATAGCTACCGGATTGGACCATTGGGTTCTTATAGTCAAGTAATTTCCAGTAGGCGTATCTCGTTTGATTCCCTGAATCGTCCACCAACGAAGCGTCTGGAATCCAATCTTTGTTATTTGGAAGCTCAATACAGCTATTGACCTGTGTAAAAGTGGGATTTACATAGATTTTCTTGACTACTAATAATACTGAATTCTCCTCTACGTCTAAGTTTCCCACAAAACTCAAACGTCCTTGATCTTCCAGCAGGGCCACTTGTTCTGTAAATACCCCCAAGTTTATTACTTTTTCCTCAGAAGATGTTAGGATCGTACCGCTTGAATTCGCAATCCACCTGAGATTAGAGAGATCTACGTTTACCTTGACCACGTTTTGGGATAATTCTGATCGCAAATTGTCACTTCCATCAACTGTCGCCGTAACGAGTAGGTTTCTATTTTTTAGCAGTTGACAAACATTAGTGCCAACAGAAGATCCTTTCCTGAAAACAAATCCTTCTAGACTAATGATGATTGATTGGCAATCAACTATTCCATCTATTCCATTTTCTTCAAGGAATATTTCAAAGGATATTGTTGTACGGTTGTCGTCCGAGTACGACCAAGTCAGATCAATTGTTGGTCTTTCAGCTTTAACTACTTTGCGACTGACGGTCGTTTCTAATCCTGCATATATTGAAAACCACAAGACAATAACTAATAGTATGAGGGTGTGTTTTTTCATGTTTTTGCCTTTCTAGTAGCAAGCCCCATAAGAAGTTGATGTATCGTACTCAGGATCTGGATTAGTATCCATATGACCATCTGCACAATGGTAATACGATGCACTTTCCATTTCGGTAAACACATCAATTCCAAAATTCAGATTAGATTGATACCCATTCGTATACAACTCAGCTTTCATGTAACGATTCCCACTATAGCTTTGAGCCCGAGCCCAATTCGCATTACAAGCGCTAGACCATCTTAGCTGGGCTTCAATTGTTCCGGATGGTCCCGATCCAGGCGCGGTCATTACCGTTGAGGCTCCACTTGAGCATCCTTCGACATCTGGCCATTTTCCACTACAGGTGCTTCCATAACAAAACAAATTGCTTGCATTGGAAGATGCCATGGTCTGATCAGGAATAACGATACTTAATCCAAGGATCGATACAAATAAAAGTACGATTGTCTTAAGTCTTGTGTTCATTCTTATCCTTTCAATTAGTGCTAGAAAATGCTATGAAAAGAGTATAAAGAATCAACACAAGAAAATAAACTGGGAAAATTACCAGTTTTTGGGACTTTTACGTAACTTCTGGATTGACGTAAGACGTAAGTAGGAGTTAATAGTTATTGGGAAATAGTAATGTTAACTAAACAAGAAATAGAAGTGATTAGACTTGTATTAGATGGTTGCTCGAATAAACAAATTGCTAAGGCACTATATATTACTCCAAAAACGGTTGGTTTTCATCTATCAAATATTTATCGGAAGACAAATGTTTGTTCAAAAGTCGAACTTGTAGTAAGTCTCATCAGGAAAAACACCAAGAAAGTTCTTGTGTTTACTCAGAACATTACCACTGATTCAAAATGTCAAAGTTAATAAAACGTCAAGGAGATCGAGGAAACCATGCAGTATCCCGGTCAGATCCAGGTGACCGTCATCCGCGAAACCCGCTCGGTGAGTTACGCGAAGTAAACGAACAAAGTTGTCATTAAAAGAAGCTGCTTAAACTATCAAGCAGCTTCTTTTTTATTATTGGGTAGAGCTTAAATATAGAGATCGCGCCATTCGTAGACGGCGTATGCCAAGAATAAGAAAATCACAACCGTCACGCCCGTTAGCACCAGGGCATAAGGCTCAAACCTGCCGCTTCTATAAAACTCGCTGGCATTGAACCAACCAAAGGGAGTCAGGTATTTCAGCCAGGTCAGTTTCTCGTTCATACCGGCAATAAAGCTGACAAAGTAGAGCCCCAGTATCAGCCCGATCGCCATCGATCCCACCCTGCGGGGTGTCTTTGAGGCGCACGCCAGCAAAGTGCCCACGGCAAGAAACACCAGTTCAATCATGAACATCGCCAGCATTTCAAGCCGAAGAAATTCAAATAATGCCTGACCAGGTGCGTAAGTTCGCACAGTGATGACCGAAATAAGCCAGGTGAACAGGACGAACAAAGCGCAATTGGTCAGGGCTGCCAACAGTTTGGCAGTGACTATTTGCCTGCGCGGGATGGGAAGCACCAGTGTAAACTCCACGGTCCGCTCGCGTTCCTCCCTGGCGATTGCTTCGCTGCCCCAAAGCGCTGCAGCCATCGCGCCCATCAGGGCGAAATAAATGAACATGACGCCATAGAAACCCTCTACCGTGGTTAGGTTGAAGGCACGCATGCTCAAAGCTTCCAGGAGCTGCGGCGGCAGAGTGTCTAATATCGCCAGGCTCTCTGGATTGCTCTCAAAAGCGGCGAATTTGCCAACAGCAACAATAATTAATAGAGCAATCACCACCGTCCAAATAAGCAACGACTTTATGCCGGTTTTCAGTTCTCGAAAATACATTCTCATATCCTGCTCCTAAGACGGCGAAGCAATGTCGCGCTTCTGATAAAGCCAGTAAGAAGCGCCGATGGCCAGCAAAATTAGCACCACATCCACGATAACCAGGCTTGGTTCGTAACGCAAGTCGCGGATGATCTGCCCGGGGTCAAAGTGCTTGAAAGGGCTCAGGTATTCCAGCTTCACATCCCCAAGAATCCCGCTGAAGGCGCTGATAACATAAGTGCCCAAAGCCAATCCGAGACTCCAGGGGGTCACGCTATTCATCTTCCGCACACAAAGTGAGATCAGCAATCCAAGGCTGAAGAAGATCAGCTGAAAGATCACAATGCTTCCAAGCATGAGAGCGATCGCGCGCGGTTCGTATTGCGCCTCACCCTTATAAATGGCGATGCATGCCAGGCTGACCACCCAGAACAACACATCTGTTACCAACAGACTCGTCAGGGCAGCCAGCAGTTTGCTGGTGAGGATTATGGGGCGGCTGAGGGGTCTGGTCAGCAGGAAATCAGCAGTCAGCTCTGCCTCCTCCACCGATACCAGGCTGAGCCCATAATTTGCCGCTTGGATTGCCAGGCAGAGCTGGCAGAAAACAAAGCATAAGCCAAAGTAACCTTCCAGCGTTCCGAGATTAAGGGCATTCATCCCGAATGCCGCTTTTAGCTCCGGAGGAAAGTTTGCCAGCAACTGATCCATTGCCGCAATATCAGCAGAAAAGCTGGGGAACAGCGCCATAAATATCAGCAACAGGCTTGCCAGGGACCCAACCCAAATCGCAACAGAGGTCCAGCGCTGGCGCAATTCGTAACGGTAGATGGCTGTGTTCATTGTCTGCCTACTCGTAGTAATGCATAAAGATCTCTTCAAGCGTGGGTTCTTCGATGCTCACATCATCAACTTGAAGGCTGCTCACCCGCAACAAAACCTGGTTTATATCGCCCTTATAGAAGAACTGGATCCATTCTCCGTCCTGGTGCAGATTGCTTACACCGGGCATTTCAAAACTAGCCAACCCGTTCTGACTCAGAGCCCTGATCTTTTTGTAATTATTCTTCTGCAGAGTGCGGATATCAGATATTTCCACCATCCTGCCTTCGCGGATGATCCCCACCCGGTCGCACAGGCGCTGCACCTCGCCCAGAAAATGGGAGGAGAAGAAGACGGTGACGCCTTTCTTGTTCTCTTCGCGGATCAGATCAAAGAATTTCCGCTGCATCAGCGGATCCAATCCGCTGGTGGGCTCATCCAGGAAAAGCAGCGTTGGGTTGTGGAGCAGCCCCTGCACAATGCCGACTTTTTTCTTATTACCGTAGGAAAGATCGCGGATCTTGCGATGCATCTCCAGTTCCATCACATCCGCAAGATATTGGATGCGCTGCTTGTGATCTCCGGGGTAAAAACTGGCGGAGTATTTCAGCAGCTCGCCAACACGCATCTGGTCGTAATAGAAGACTTCTGAGGGTAAGTATCCGATCTGGCTGCGTATTTCAGGACCCTCTTTGGTGACATCCTTGCCGAAGACCAGCGCCTGCCCGCTGGTTGGGTGGATCAGGGAGAGCAGCAGGCGGATGGTGGTGGATTTACCGGCACCATTGGGTCCAATGAAACCAAAAATCTCGCCCTCACGGACCGAAAAACTCAGATTCTCGATGCCGCGGGATGCACCATAATACTTGGTAAGTTCATTTACCTGGATAACGTCCATAATGACTCCTTGAAACGCGAATTCAGACTTTTCAATTAATTAGTATCACCATTCTGGGCTGATGAAGCTTCGACTTGGAGAAGAAAGAACGACGACTTTATCCCCTTACAAACGGATTGTTCGCCTTCTCAAACTGTACCGTCGTTGCCGGACCATGCCCCGGCAGGAGCGTGGTTTCATCGGGTAAGGAGTAAATCTGCTCTCGGATGTTCTTTAGCAGCAAAGCGTGGTTAGAACCTTCAAAATCAGTCCTGCCAATGCTACCCTTGAAAATAGCGTCCCCCACAACAGCCATTTCTAATTCGGGAATGTAGAAAAGCACCGAACCAGGGTTGTGCCCGGAAACGTCGCGTACTTCCACCAGCATACGGGAACCACCAGGGGTGACGTCCAGCCACATGCCATGCAGCAGCGGGATGTCCAGTCTGGGAATGGGGTCGACCATCATACCCATTTTCATCTTTTCTGGTTGTGCAGCAGCCCAGCTGAAACTCTCCGGGTGCATGGCGATCGGCAGAGGCGGCGAAAAAGCCTCGCTCACCGCTTTTGATCCGGTCGTATGGTCGTAATGCCCATGCGTCAGCCAGATTTGCCTGAGTTGCCAACCTTGTTCTTTTACCAAACGTAGTTGCGTTTGCGGCTCAAAGCTGGGGTCGATCAGCACGCAATCGTTGGTGTCGTCATCCACCAGGAAATAAACGTTGTTTTGGATCGGTCCCAATACTGCCAGATGGATTGAAAGGGTCATGTTTTCTTGCCTAATCTTTCCGCGCCGCAGTGAGAAACGCTTCTATGCGCATCACTTTGCGGGGCAGGTCGGTCAGGCTGTGCAAGCCTTCCGCTTCCACCACGACGTCGTCTTCAATACGCACTCCGTACTTTCCAGGCAAGTAGATGCCCGGCTCAATCGTGAAAACCATGCCTGGCTCGAGAATCAATAAATTACCCTCGTAGATATAGGGTGACTCGTGCGCTTCCATTCCCAAGCCGTGTCCCGTGCGGTGGGTGAAGAATTCACCATATCCACCTTCAGCGATGACATTCCTCGCCAGTCGGTCCACTTCCCCTGCATGCATGCCGGCTCTTCCCCCAAGGCGGGCTGCTGAGTTTGCCTCTTCCACCAGGTTGGCGATCTTTATCATTTCAGTGGTGGGTTCGCCGCAGAAAAAGGTGCGGGTGATGTCCGAGAAATAGCCGCCGAAACTTGCGCCCCAGTCGATCAGCAGCATCTCGCCTTCCTGCAAAACGCGATTGGTTGGGCTGGCGTGGGGGTTGGCGGTGTTGGGACCAGTTGAAACGATCGGCGCGAAAGGCAGGTCTGCATCCGAGCATGCGCGGAAAAGCTGGACCATCAGCTCACCCGAAATCTGCAGTTCGCTCTGCCCGGGTCTTACGGTTTCGAGGCTGTTAAGCAGGGCGTTCTGAGCGATGATGGCTGCCTGGCGCATGGCTTTCAATTCTTCATCGCCCTTGCGCATCCTCAGCCCAGCCAACGCGGCGCTTCCGTCCAAAAATTCGGCTTCTGGCAGGGCTTTGCGCAAAAAATCCAACTCCAGAAAGCGCAGCCCGGTTGGCTCAACGCCTACGCGCAGCGGATTCCAAGAAATATCGGAAAGCGCTTTCGCAAAGACATCCTGCCAGGTAGCCGGGTCGTCACCAAAAGGAAAGATATCAGCCGCAAAGGGCAGATGCGCCACTTTTTGCTGTTCAAGTTCCGGCAGGATCACTCTCACCTGCCCACTTGTGCCGACCAGAACGACCACCGGGCGTTCCATCAGGTGAAAGTTCAGCCCGGTCAGATACCTGAGGCTCGGACCAGGGTTGAGCGCCACCCAATCGAGTCCGCGTTGCGCCAGTTGACCTGATAATGCTTCGATTCGTTTACTCATAACAACCTCACAGTAAATGTGTTTGCCTGCAAAGTATTTTACCCGTCTTGGAGGCCTGGATAGCCCCGAGGATGCTTATACACCCGCTTCTGCCTGGGGCAAATCCCAGCTATAATCTGGGCATGTTCAAAACGCGCAAGGTATTACTTAGTTTTCAATGCTTGTGTCTCGGGCGGGGTAGCTGACCGCCTGCGTTTTTGACATACTGAAACCAGTCAAGAGAGCAGCGGCACTCCCCCGCGTACGGTGTGAGATGGCGGCTGTTTTTATTTAAGGTTTCAGAGTTAGAGGAGAATTATCATGACAATTTTTCAAAATATTACCCAACTTGCTGGAAAAACACCCCTGGTTCGTCTGACCCGACTCAACCCCAATGCTGAGGTGGAAATCCTGGCCAAACTGGAGTACTTCAACCCAACTCACAGCGTCAAGGACCGCATTGCCGTTAGCATGGTGGATGATGCTGAAAAGCGTGGTCTTCTACACAAGGACAGCATCCTATTGGAAGCCACCAGCGGCAATACCGGCATCGGTCTGGCAAACGTTGCAGCTGCCCGCGGTTACGGCAACACGATCATCATGCCCGAATCCGCCAGCCTTGAACGCAGACTGCTGATGCGCGCGCTCGGCGCAAACCTCATTTTGACCCCCGCAGCCGGGGGGATGGCAGCCGCGATGGAAAAAGCACAGGCTCTATTGGCGGAAGACAGCCGTTACTGGTGGGCGGATCAATTTAATAACCCTGCCAATCCACAAATTCACCAACTCACCACTGGACCCGAAATCTGGCGCGATACTGACGGCAAGGTGGATGTACTCGTGGCAGGGGTCGGCACCGGCGGCACAATCACCGGCGCGGGTCTTTACCTGCGGGAGCAAAACCCAAATCTAAAAGTCGTGGCAGTCGAACCAGCCGCCTCGCCCGTACTCTCTGGCGGTGCCAAGGGCGCGCACCCAATCCAGGGCATTGGCGCTGGCTTCATCCCCTCAGTCTTGAAGACCTCGCTGCTGGATGAAATTATCCAGGTCAGCGGTGAGGCCGCCTTCAGTACAGCCCGCCAACTAGCTGCCATCGAAGGCATCCCAGGTGGGATTTCCTCCGGTGCGGCGGTTTGGGCTGCGATTCAATTCGCGGCACGCCCTGAGTCAAAAGGAAATCGCTTGGTGGTGATTGTTCCGAGTTTCAGCGAACGCTACCTCAGCACGGATCTGTTCGCGGACCTCAGATTGGAGCAAAATGGAAGCAAGTGAACGTATGCCTTGCGAGGGCAAACCGGCAAAACAGAACCATAACATCTTCAGCCTGATGGCGGAGGACGTTCGGGTTGCCGTCGAACGCGACCCAGCCGCGGCGAACGCCTTCGTGGTCCTCACCAGCTATCCCGGGATACACGCTATCTGGGCGCACCGTGTGGAACACTGGCTGTGGAAGCACGGCTTCAAGTGGCTCGCTCGCGCTGGCTCGCAGATAACCCGCTTTCTGACCGGGATTGAGATCCACCCAGGCGCCAGCCTTGGACGGCGCGTTTTTATCGACCACGGCATGGGGATTGTGATCGGAGAGACTGCTGTGGTGGGGGATGAGGTGACGCTTTATCATGGAGTGACCCTTGGCGGCACCAGCCTCGAGAAAGTCAAACGCCACCCCACTTTGCAGAGCTGCGTGGTGGTGGGAGCTGGCGCGAAAATCCTGGGCGATATCACCATCGGCAGCCATAGCCGCATCGGCGCGAATGCGGTCGTCGTCAAAGACGTTCCACCTCAATCCGTGGTGGTGGGGGTCCCCGGGCAGGTCATCCGCCGCAAACGCATGGTGGACGAACACCAAACAGATCTCTCCCACAACGAGATGCCTGATGCTGTCATGAGCAATCTAAAGGAAATAATGGGGCGCCTTACTGAAGTGGAATCCCGACTTGAGATCCACAGCGACCAACTTAGCCAAATGCAGCTACAACCGGATGGGGTCTGGGAGTATTCCGAGAGCCCGGATTACATAATTTAAACATGAAGAGACCAAGCAAGGGCAAAGCAACTCAAGAAAAGTATTGCCAACCAGCAGTACAAACTGACATTGTAGTATCTGAAAGTTCACCCCAGGCAGGTACATAGAAATATCCTGTAACCTAACGCAATCATATACATTGGCCTTGAAATATGAGTATCAAACAAACGTAGAGATCTAAAGGGGTGATCTGTGTAATTCTCTAGCCTTAAACTCATAAGTGAATGAGTGCCAATCTATGCAAAATGAACCTGGGCTGTAATAATAGAATCAGAGTCATTGCAAATTGCTTACAGAACTTCTTGCTTTCAATTTTCTTTAAATTACACTGTTAGGAACAGTATTGTTGCATCAAAAAGATTATGCTCATGAAAGACTTACTTTCTCCATCCTTTCGTAAAAAAATGGAATTAGGGTTTTTTCTCATTAGAATTGTTTACTAAACTTGAAAACTCATCCTTCTTTGTCCAAATGAGTCATAAGTTCTTGTATTTCACTTTCTAGTGAATCATATTCCTTCTGTTTGACCTCTACAACAGCCATATCAATATGAAACTGTTTATACCTAGCTTCTAGAAATTGCGCTTTTCGTTTATCGATAAATTTTACTAGATCGAGTTTCAAAGGCTTCCCAGAGGAAACATAAAATAAAAAGGCAATAATCGAAGCTAGACTTGTGATATATGAGACTAAGTTCGTTCCTACTTTTACGAAAATTACTGTGTTCACAATAAGTAGAATAATGATCATTACTATACCTATTAATTTGAACCTTACGAAATCGTCTTCGGCCATCTTATCGGCTAGACTCTTCTGTTCCATAAGTTTGTTAATCTCAATCTTACACAGCTCTTTGTCTCTCTCTTTAATATGTATTAACTTATCTAGAGCCTCCTTTAACTCCCTTCTTGATTTCTTAGCAATTTCTCTTGTGTAATCCAGGTCGTCTTTTAGATCTTTAATTTCATTGGATTTGTCAAGAGAATTTTTTCTTTCATGCTCTAGTGTTAATGCAAATTCATCTAGACTACTATCAGATAAATTTCCCAAAATTTGGGAAATTTCATCCGACTGAATATCCTCGGGCTTTGAAACCTGTGATCGCAACTCAAGAACTGTGTATTTTACAATTTCCTCAGTTACCTCTCCTTGCTTATACTTATCTTGAAGTTCTAAAAACTGCTTTCCTATCGATCTGTTAATAATTGAGGATAAAGCGATTTGAGCGCTAGAAATGATTCTAAACGATTCCGGCAATTTACCATCTCCGAAGCCTTTATTAAGCTTGAACCAAAACCTATTAATTATCCAATTTAGGTTAACAGCTAACGGTACACATCCATTTGGCTTAATTTTCGGATGATTAGCAATTTTTAATGTGAGATTATCTCCCGTTAACAAAATAAAGCGAGAATCTTCAAAATTAGTTATTTCTTCACCGTGACGATCTATGTTAACAAAATTTATAAAGGGTAGTTTTTCCGTGACATCAGCTTTTAGATCAGCAGATATACTGTCAATAACTGAAGTATCAATAATATTATACTTATGATTCTCGGGTGCATAGTACTGTTTTCCTTCGCACTCACCGATGTTCTTATTTTTCAAACTCACAAAGAATTCCGTCTTTTTATCAATTACATCACTTCGTGTCTTACAGTGGTCAGTCACAGATGACATCGCCACCTTATTTGGCAATAGAACTTCGATACCCTCAACTATCCGTTCAGCGGTTCGGAAAAACTGTTCAATTTCTCTTCTTACATCATTAAAATATTTAAGGCCAATAATCACTCGTTTTGATTTACTGTTAATCTCGTTCACATAATTATAAAAATCATTAAAATAGGTTTGATACAAGCTTCCATTAAATCCTGCTGAATTGAACAAGATTTCAGTATCAAGGAATATGGTTAATTCAGTTTTCCAAGATCCAATCTCGCTTAAGTCACTGTAATTGATCCCGGAATACAGGATAACTCCCTCCCTAATTTTGTTCAAAGAAGATGTAAAATCAGATCTTTCTTTATTCTTTATAATGTAACCGCTGATATATTCATAGTAATCAGAAATGTTGTTATCATTCAACACGAATGAACAAAGTGACCTTACGATCTTTTCTTTTTCGTGGTCACTTAGTTTTGTTTGCTTTTCCTCCTCAATAAATCTAAATAGATCATTAAACAATACTTCACTCGTTGATAAATTTAATTCTTGAAGCTTTTCTGAGCGTGATTTCCGAAGTCGCGCCATATCGTCAACATAATACAAACCATGTTCTTTTCTTAGATTTAATCTGTTTAATGATGTCCCAATCACAACCTCTGGAATTTTAAAATCAAAAGTTTCGTTAAGCAAATCTGAGATTTCAGAAAGGGTAAAAAATCTTTTACTGTGAAGAACGAGAGTCTCGGTTAAAAACTTTGCAATTACATCATAAACATCTCTTCTATCGTTGTAAAGCTCTCTAAATACCGATAAGGCCGCTAAAAACTTAGTCTCTTCTTTAATATCGCACATTTTTCCTCCTTCTCAATTGCTAACTTTATCAAAAGAAACGCTTAATTCTTAGACTGGTAATTATAGTACTTAACACTATTTCACCAAAGTAAAAAATTTTCAATCTAGAAATGAAATTGCCTGATTATACTTCACTGAAATACTTTTCCTTTCCTTTTTTGTGTTCCTTCCCTGGATCTTCCGAATTATTATCGGAAATATTGACTAATCAACAAATTCAATAAGCTATATGCGTTTATTATCTACACCACGGATCAACAGATCCGGTCCCTCCGACCTCTGCATTTGTAGAGCTAGATTGTGGCAATGAGTATGTGAAAAAATGGTTGACAAATTTGGAATACTCAATTAAACCACAAAAGCGATTGCTGTGGTGAACTCACTAAACTTTAGTTAGACTCCTAATATGATTAATTTGTTTCTAATAGTTATGGGCTTATGTTTTCCAAGCAATTGGAAGTCAAAAATATTTATCTTTTGTTCCATACCTATTTTGGAGACTTCAACACACATCCAGACAAATAACATCAAAGCCTCAGACTATGCTCATACTATCGTTGTCTCGCTAAAAAGTGTTTGATTCAATTACATTTTTTTGCTGGTACTTAGGAATATTAATACCAGATCTTGCATGGTCTTCTGACCATGCAAGACGTCTGACCTTCAGGTCTCGCTGTTTGATCAGCGGCAGGGAAGTAGTTATTTCATATTCTCTGCCCGCTTGTGGATCAGGATCTCGCGGTACACCGCCACGAGCACAATCAGCACCAACACGCCGCCAAGGATGGCAATGCCGTCGATGTTTACCACAGGCGAAGGCAACAATTCGGCAGCAGTTGGGGTTGCTTGAGGTGTGCCAGTGGCGAGGGTTGCGGTCAGAGTCAGGTCAGGCTGGGGTTTGATCGGATCGACAAAAATTACCACCGCCAGCAAACTAATCACCAATAAACCAAGCACAATCAGTGCTATCGACAAACCGCTGGACTTCATTGATCCCTGGTCCTCACTCATTTGACACTCTCCACAGCCTGCTTGGCCGTTTCCACCACGTCTGCATTATCCCGCAGGATCAACAGGGAAGCGTTACGCAAAATTGGTCCAAGGTTATTCATGACCGCATCAGGCGGATATAGAACTGCACCACTTGCCATCTTCTCCAGCGCTGGTTTTAAGGATGTTTCCGCCCAAGCGCCAAGTGCGGATGGTCGGGGTGGAATTGCCTTGAGGGCTTCACTCCAGGTTGCCAAAAACTGCGTCTCAGAGAGGTGCGCAATCAACGCCAGCGCAAGTTCCTGCCTTTGAGGTTCCTGGCTGCCTAAAGCCCACACCCAGGCATCGGTAAGGGTCATCCTCGGAGAAGTAAAAGCCGGATCAGGCGCTTCAGGTGTGTTTTCTCTCCCTTGCAGCACAACGTCAACAGGTAAGAAAGCAGTGTCCACTCTGCGGGTGCTGAATTCTTCCCAAACTTGTTCAGAATGCTGCATGGTGACAACAAGGTCACTGAAATGGCGGGTGTTTAACCCGTCCTTAAGGGTTTGGAGAGCTGTAGTCAGAGGGGCTTCCTGTAAGATCGTCAAGCCTTGATCATTTTGCACCTGACCGCCCAGGCTCAAGTAAAGCAGAAGTAAGAACGTTCCCCTTGGATCATCCGCAGCAAAACCAAAAAAACCGTAATTCAGCTTGGTGTCGGTCCATTCATTGCTGGGGATCAACTGGCTTACGCTTTGGTACACCAAGCCCATGGGTACACCCTTAAAGGGCACCGCGATGACTTCTCCCTGGACCATACTCGCATCTCTGCCAAAGTTGTACCAGTCCAGATCACTCATCACAGACTTCAACCCCTCATTCCAAAAGACAACGTCGTCTTGGGCAGCCTGGAGCAGGTGCTCCCGTGAGAGGGCAACTACATCCGGGGATGAAACCGGTGCGGCTGCTTTTGTGGTCCGTAGCGCGTCCAAAAGCCCTCCGCCACCCGAGACCGCCTTGATGCGAACATCCAGCTCGATGGTGTTGAGGTAAGCGAATTCGTCCAGACGAGTTTTGAGAATGGCAGCCGCCTCCGTTCCGGCGTTGGGATCCAACTCGGGAGGGAGCCAAAGGATCAACTTTTCCGGAGGAGGCGCTGGCGTGGGCGTCTGTTCACTCACCACCTCAGTGGTTTCTTCCGTGACGCCTGTGGGCAGTGGAACATCGGTGGGTTCGGGCGTGGTGCTTGCGCCTTGCTGCCAGGGTAATTCCCAGGTTTCGGGCAGCAAGTCACAGCCAGTCAGCCCTAACAGGCTGCTGACAATCAACACTACCAGTAATATCTTGATCTTTTTCACACAATTAGCCATTGATGCAATTGTAAAGCATCTTGCCAGAGAGGTTATCCCAGGCTAACAGGCTTGCCAAGCAGCCCGACCAACAGTTTGACTGAATTCTCAACGTCATCCCGGTCGACCATCTCGGATGGACTATGGATGTAGCGGCAAGGGATTGAAAGGCAGCCGGCTGGTACGCCTGCGCGTGTTCGCTGCATTGCCATGCCGTCTGTGCCGCCTGCTTCGAGCACTTCCATCTGGTAGGGCAGTTTTTGCGCCTTGGCTTCGTTCACCATCCACTTAACCACCCGCGGATCGGCAATGAAGGAGGAATCCCGAACCTTGATCGCAGGACCGTTCCCAAGCGCGACTTCCATCTTGACACCCATGGGGGTATCTCCCGTACGGGTGACATCGACTGCCAGCCCAACTTCGGGGTCCACGCCATAAGCCGCGGTGACTGCACCACGGATGCCAACCTCTTCCTGGACGCTGAAGACGAAATAGAGCTCATTTACACCAGGCTTGACCTCTTTCAAGGCTTCCACGGCAATCGCCGCAGCCACCCGGTCATCCATCGATTTAGCAACCACGCGTTTGCCCAAATCCAACAGGGGACGCTCAAAACCGCAAACGTCACCCACGCCGACTTTGCTGTCCGCCTTGGAAGTCGCGCCGGTGTCGATGAAGTACTTTGGCAATTCAGGGTGTTCGTCTTTTTCAAGGCGTTCCATCCCGATCACACCTTGTGTGCCGTTCATGAAGAGCACCCTGCCGCCCAGGCAGGTGAGGGGGTTGATCCCGCCTATAGGGAGAAATCTTGCGAAACCGTTATCATCCACATGTGTGACCATCAAACCGATTTCGTCAACATGCGCCGAGATCATGATCCGCTTACCGCCTTCTTTTAAAGCTCCCTTTCGGGCAATCAGGTTACCGAGTGCATCCGTATACACTTCATCGGCGTGCCCCTGAATTTCCTCTTTGATTTTTTCGCGGATCACGTGTTCCGAACCGGAAGGACCAGGCGTCTCGACCAGGGTTTGAAGAACAGTCCATAATGAGTTATTTTTCTTTGCCATTACTTTTTCTCCTGCTGATTTAGGATGCTTCTATCAAGGCGTTTTAAAGCCGTGTGGATTAGTTTCAGGGTGTTGAGTTCGTCATCGATGCGGATCAGACCCGCTGGCGAGTGTAGATAGCGCTGCGGCACTGAAACCGAGACGCTTGGCACACCCGTGCGGGTTTTGTGAATTTCTCCGGCGTCGGTGCCGCCCAGACCGGGCTGACGGAACTGCCAGGGGATCTTTTCAGTTTCCGCTGACTCGATCAGCCATTTGATCAAGCGCTGATCGCCGATGGTGCCGCGGTCCATGATGTAAATCGCTGGTCCATCGCCCAATTTGGTGTTGTGGCTTGTGTTTTCCAGCCCGTCATAATGGGGCAGGTCGTTGGCAGGGGTTGAATCCATTGCAATGCCGATTTCAGGATCAAAGGCAAAGGCAGCGATTTTTGCGCCTCTCAAGCCAAGCTCTTCCTGCACAGTAAACGCAGCCAAAAGATCAACATTGTCAGGCGCGTGCTTGACCAGTTGGATCAAGTTGAAGACCCCCAGCCTGTCATCCAGCGCTTTGGAGCGGATGCTCGGACCCAACACGGTCAGTTTGGTCGCAAAGGTGCCGCGATCGCCGACTTTGACCTTGGAGTTTCCTCCAGGACCAATGTCGATCCGCAACTGTTCCACTTTGAGCACCTGCTTGCGTTCTTCGGGTGTGGTCAGGTGGATGGCTTTTGCGCCAATCACACCCGGGATGTGATCCCGTCCGATGGTGACCGGCTTACCCACTAACTGGCGCGGGTCGACGCCACCAATCACACGGAATTCAAAGACACCGTCACCTTCGTCATTGACGATCATGAAGCCAACTTCGTCCATGTGGGCGGCGATCATAACCCGGACGCGATCCGTACCAGTGCCTTCACGCCGCACCAAAACGTTACCCATCGCGTCCACTTTGGTGACGTCGGCAAAGTCGCGCAGTTCCTCGGTGACGATCGTGCGCACTTCCTGCTCATCGCCCGAAACGCTCACGGCGTTGCAAAGGCGGGTCAGTAAATCCAGCTCTGTTTTACCCAAGCGGGGATTAAACTTGGTGGAAATTTCACGTTTTGCCATCTTGGCTTACTCCCAGATCACGGTTTTCATGAAATCGAGCGGAAGACCGGCAATAAACTCAGCCATCAACCTTCCAGCCCGTCGGACATCCTTGAGCGAGACAACTTCAACCGGGGTGTGCATATAGCGCAGCGGAATGGCAAGCTCCACCACCGGAATGCCGGCTTCCGCTACCTGGATATCCCAGGCGTCCGTGCCTGAACCGGTCGGCGCAAGTTCCTTGGTTACATTGATCTCGTATTCTTCTGCGGTAGCAACCATGGCTTTATGTAACGCCGGGTGGTTGCAGGAGCCCCAGGTGAGGGGGGTTACCTTGCCCATTTCGAAATTGCCGATGCCAGCTCCGCCAGGAGCCTTCGCGAAGGTGACGTCAATCACGATCGCAAAATCTGGTTTGATGGCAACCGCATCCGTCATGGAGCCAATTCCACCAACCTCTTCCTGCGAGGTTGCCACAGCCATCACATCCCAAAGATGCTTGCGCTTGGAAAGCATCTCAAGCGCGACAGTGACTGCCGCCACAGATGCGCGGTTATCCAAGGTGTGTCCGCTGATGCACTCGCCGCTAAGTTCCATCGGTTCGGTCGCGAAGGAAATCACATCGCCCACGCGAACCAGCTTTTTTACTTCATCCCGCAATAAACCAGTGTCGACCAGCAGATACTTCTGCGGCAAAGGTCCGGATTTTCCGTCCTTCGGCAGCAGACCTGCCGGCGGCATGACCACCATCCCAGGCAATTCCCGGGCGAATTCCCCATTGGTGCCGTGCACCGTCACCATCTGCCCGGGCAGGATGCGGGGGTCAACCCCACCAACCTGCATGAAGCGCAGAAAGCCTTCATCGATGCCCGTCACCATCAACCCGATCGCGTCCATGTGTGCTGCGATCATCACGCTGGGTCGGGGCTCCACCCCTTCTCCGCGTTGGATTGCCACCAGGCTGCCGAGGTTATTGACACGGATCTCGTCAGCAAGCGGCTGCCAGGCTGTCCGGATGATCTCGCGGATCGGTTCTTCAAACCCGCTTGGACCTGCGGCAGAGATCATTTCCTTCAAGTGTTGTTTCAGATCAAGTTTCATAAGCCTCTCTCATGGGTTAGGCGTAGGTTCAACCGAACTCTCGGTTGGTGTTTGAGCAGGAATATCTGTAGGCAGGGGCACCGGGGTGTCGGATGGCAGAGGCGTCTCTGTTGGTGTAGCAGTGTTGGTTAGCGTCCAGGTGGGAGTGGCGGTGGCTGTTGGGGGGAGCGTGTTGGTGGCTGTGGGGGTGATGCTCGCCGTGCGGGTGAGGTAGGCCGTCAGCGTCACGCTCGGGATAAACGTTGCCGTACTGGTGAGGGTCGGCGTGGCAGTTGGCTGCTGCGGACCACGGTTGAGGCGCAAGAGGATGACGCCCAGTAAGTAACAGGGAATCGTGATCAGAATGATCAGCGTCAGCATGTAACGCGTGCGCGTGCGATTAGTGATTTCGTCCACCAGTATTACACCTGCAGTTCATCTTATCATTTGCCGCATCAAGCGACAAATTTAGCTAATTATAGCCCAGCCCCCTCAACTCTCAACGCTTTTATGCCAGGTCGAATATTTTGCCTGGATTCAATATATTATTGGGGTCGAGGGCTTTCTTGAGCGTGCGCATTAATTCCAGCTCGTGGGGGTCAACAACCTCCTGGAAGTAGGCCTTGCGTTTGATGCCGATGCCGTGCTCGCCGCTTAGCTTGCCGCCAAGCGCCATTACCACCGCATACAAACGCCTCACGACCTGGTCTTCCACTACGTACCACTCTTCCAAAGGCATTTCAACCGGTTTGATCAGGGTGGTGTGCAGATTGCCATCACCGGCATGCCCGTAGGAAGGCATTGAAAGGTTGAATTCTGCCGAGAGTTTCGCGACCTCCTCCGTCAGCGCTGGAATCTGCGCGATCGGCACAACGATATCTTCCAGGCTTTGATGGGGCGAATAGACTTTGAATGCTTCGGCGATGTTGCGCCGGACTGCCCAAACCCGTTCCTGGGTGGTGTAGTTATCCGCAACGTAGACCTCAATCGCCTTGTGCTCCATGCACAGGTCGCCAATCATTTCTGCTTCGCCGTCCACCTGGTCTTGCGTGGTGCCGTCGACTTCGATCAGCAGCATCGCGCCGCAGCTTTCGTAGTCGAGATGTTCATTCAGATACTTGCAGGATGTCTCCACCGCGAGGCGGTCCATGAACTCGACTGAGGTTGGGATGATGCCCAGTTGGCTGACGATCATCGGTACGATCCCGATCGCGCTCTGCACGTCAGGGAAGAGTACCAGCAGGTCTGTCTTGTTTTTTGGCAGGGGAGTGAGCTTGATGGTCGCGCTGGTCACAATCCCCAGCGTACCTTCCGAGCCGATATACAGGCGCTTGAGGTCGTAGCCCGACACATCCTTGACGATCTTTCCACCAATTTTGACAATATCTCCAGCAGGTGTTACCACTTCCATGCCGGTGATGTAGCGCTCTGTCACGCCGTATTTGATCGCCTTGCCGCCGCCAGCATTCTCGGCGATGTTGCCGCCGATCTGGCAGGACTCGAGGCTCATTGGATAGCCGGCGAAAAACAGCCCGGCATCCGCGACGGTGGCGTTAATTTCGTTGGTCACAATGCCTGCCTGCACTTCGATCATCATATTTTGCAGATCAACGTCCAGCACCTTGTTCATTTTTTCAAAAGCCATCAGGATTCCGCCGTGCAGCGGTATGGCCCCGCCCGAAAGCCCTGAGCCTGCCCCACGAGGTGTGACCGGAATGAGATGGATGTTCGCCAGCTTCATAATGTCCGCCACCTGTTGCGTGTTGGTGGGGGTCACGATCACTTCCGGCATCCCGGAAAACTGGTCTTTGGGAGTCTCATCGTGCGAGTAAACCTCAAGCTTTTCCTCGTCCAGAATAACGTTGGAAGCCCCAACGATTTGCGCAAGTTTGGCGACAATTTCAGGTGTTAGGGGGTTGTAATTGGTCATGACTTTCTCTCCTCAAGCCGGGAAATCAACGCAGGCAAAACCTGGAAGGCATCCCCGACAATCCCAAAATCCGCCACCTGGAAGATGGCCGCGTTCGGGTCGGTGTTGACAGCCACAATGGTCTCGGCGGTTTTCATGCCCGCCAGGTGCTGAATCGCGCCAGAGATGCCCAGGGCAATATAGAGTTTTGGCAGCACGGTTTTACCGCTTAGACCAACCTGCTGTGGGTATCTTGCCCAACCACGGTCGACCGCGTCACGCGAGGCGCCAACCTTGCCGTCCAGTAACTTAGCCAGGTCATGCAGGAGTTTGAAGTTATCCGCCTTTTTCATTCCTCTCCCGCCCGAAACGATCACGTCGCTGTCTTGCAGGTTGCTTTCATCGGTTGATTCTGCCTCGAAAGAGAGCAGTTTCACCCTGCTGTCCACCAGCTCTGGTTTCAAAGCCACGTGCTGTATTTCACCTGTGCGGGCAGGATCTGCGGGCAGGGGTTGGGTGGAACGCGGTCTCACGGTTGCCATCTGGGGTCGGTGGTTGGGAGTCTTGATGGTAGCGAGGATATTGCCGCCGATTGCGGGGCGGGTTTGGAGCAAATCGCCCGTGGTCAGGTCTATTTGCAGGTCGGTGCAGTCTGCCGTCAGACCAGTATGCAAGCGCATTGCCACGTGCGGCATCAGCGTGCGTCCGTTGTTGGTGGCTGCCGCCAGGATGATGTTGGGCTGTCTTTGTTGAACCAAATCGATCAGGACATTGCTGTAAGTCTCAACGATGAAGGCGCTTAGAGCCTGATCCTGCACGCTAATCACCAGGTCTGCTCCGTGAGCAATCAGGGAGCTCAGTTCGGCATCGCTGACGTTTGCCCCAATCAACACCGACACCAACTGCTCACCGCAGGCATCAGCCAGGCTTCTGCCCCTTGCCAGCAATTCGTAAGAAACAGACTTCAGCTTGCCGTTGGCAGCTTCAGCGATGGTCCAAACATTCGTATTTTTCTCGCTCATATCAGTTGTCTCTCTTCCAAAAACGCGATCAGGGCATCCACAGCCACACTGACATCTTTATCTTCCTTGATGGTCACCATCTGACCATTCC
>CAYPBU010000038.1:0-21077 GCA_964409045.1 uncultured Anaerolineaceae bacterium
AACGAAACCGAAACCCTGATGCCGATGCCCATCTATTATGCCCACAAGCTGACCCGCCGCATGGCGGAAGTCCGCAAAAACGGCACTTTGCCCTGGATGTACCCAGATGGCAAGAGCCAGGTAACCGTGGAATATCACTACGGCAAACCTGTGCGCATCCACACGATCGTTATCAGCAGCCAGCACGCCGACCAGCTCGATCACGAAGAAGTCAGCCACGATCGCATTGAGGCGGACATCCTCGAACACGTGATTAAGGCTGTCATCCCCGCGGAACTTGTGGATGAGGAAACCAAAATTTACGTCAATCCAACCGGCCGTTTTGTTATCGGCGGTCCGATGGGCGATGCCGGTCTGACCGGACGTAAGATCATCGTGGACACCTACGGCGGCATGGGTCGCCACGGCGGCGGTGCCTTCAGCGGTAAGGATCCGACAAAAGTTGACCGCTCCGCGGCTTACGCTGCCCGCTGGGTGGCAAAGAATGTGGTTGCCGCCGGATTGGCGGCACGCTGTGAAGTGCAGGTTTCGTATGCCATCGGCGTCTCACACCCGCTGAGCATCAACGTGGAAACTTTCGGCACGGGAGCGGTGGACGATGAGAATATCGCCCAGGCGATCGCCAAGGTCTTCGACCTGCGCCCGCGCGCCATCATCCACGACCTTGACCTACTGCGCCCGATCTATCGCCAGCTGGCTGCCTATGGGCACTTTGGTCGCGATGATCTCGACCTGACTTGGGAAAAGACCGACAGAGCCGAAGCGCTGAGAGAAGCAGTCAGACTTCTGACTAAATAGCAAAACCCTCACAAATCCAATCTTGACCAAGGAGCAGACATTGTTGTCTGCTCCTTTTTTGTACAAACTCATTCCATTGTCGACTTGATATTGCTGATGCAAACAGAATACTATTCTTTCCAAATGGATGTCAAACGAAGGCTATTGTTGGTGATGTTGAGCATACTTTTTCTGCTCTCAGCCGCATTGACGGTCAGTTTTGGCTTTAAATACATCGCGGCACGAAGTGAGCCCCTGCGTGAGGAAACCCAGCAGGCTCAGAGCGTTGAAACATTCATGGCTAATTATTACCGGACGGCCACCGCCCAGCCAAGCTCCACCCCCAGCCCTACCCCCACCAGCACCCCCAGTCCAGAGGGGACCAAATGGCTGCCGCCTACCGCTACCATGGTGCCCACCCCCACAATCAATCCCCATGCTGAGGAGCTGCAGCAGGCGCTCTCATTGGTCGAGATTGACTTCCCTGCCTGGCAAAGCTTGAATGGGGACGTGCGGGCATGGATCCACAATGAGGCAGTCCGGGTGGACCATCCTATCCTGAAGTCACCGGATAACGAATATTACCTGACGCGCGACCTGGATCTATCCTTCAAGGCGATGGGGTCGATCTTTTTCGACTTTCGCAATAAAAGTGACTTCAGCGATCCGAACACCATCATTTACGGGCACAACTTTGACAATGGACTGATGTTCAGCAACCTGGTTTGGTACAAGAGCCAGCAGTTCTATGAGCAGAACCCATTTTATTACCTGTACACACCGGAACAGGTTTACCGAGTGGATATTGCCGCGGGGATCGTTGTCAGTGAAACCGATACGACTTACCTGGTGGTCGATTTCAGTTCCGACGCTGAGTTTAGCAGTTTAATCCAGACAATCGAAGAGAATTCCGTGATTGAATCGGAAATCAGTCTTACTCCTGGTGATCGGCTGGTTACGCTCTACACCTGCACCAATGATTGGCTTGGCCAGCGCTTCGTTGTCATAGGCAAGTTAACCCCGTTGGGCTCCTTTTCAGCTCAGTGATTTACA
The DNA here is from genome assembly GCA_964409045.1 of uncultured Anaerolineaceae bacterium. Classification (GTDB taxonomy): domain Bacteria; phylum Chloroflexota; class Anaerolineae; order Anaerolineales; family Anaerolineaceae; genus Mesolinea. The sequence continues at coordinate 1,831 of CAYPBU010000038.1, forward strand.
CTTAAACGGGTCAGCAGCCAGACTACACAGGAATCAGAAAGCCTAAAGTTCAACTGCTTGAGCATTTGCCTTAGTTCCTAATCCCAACTTAATAAAAAAACTCCACCACACTGTCTACATACCTTATACATTATTTGGATATTAATACGTATGATGTATTAATATTTGATCCTCTTAAGCTTTTTCAGTTCAATAGAAAGGTTTTTGCTATGAGGACACTATCCACAATTTTATTTGCGATCGTTTTACTATTCACTCTCAGCCAGGTGGATCAACCTGTTCAGGCACTTGAAGAATATCAACTCAACTTGTCACACATTAAATGCCTTGGTACTTATGTTGAAATCCACTTTGTTTTATTGAATACTGTCGAGGGGGATGTAATCTCAGACCTTACATATACCTACGGTACCATCCCGCCAGGCGCACGTACCGGAAACGTTGTCCATTTTACGGATAACGTGGCACCCGGCTATTACAACATAAGCAGCGCATCCGTATGGGTTAACAGCACCCTGGTAACGCTCCATAACCCCGGCGACTATGCTGGCGAATACGGCTGCCAACAACAGCCCACCAACACACCTACTTACACACCTACTTACACACCTACCAATACACCTACGAACACTCCGACCTTCACGCCCACCAATACTCCTACCAATACCCCTACCAATACACCGACCAACACCCCTACCAATACACCGACCAACACCCCTACCAATACCCCTACCAATACACCTACCTACACACCCACTAACACGCCTACCAATACTCCGACGTTCACGCCTACTGCCACGACAGTAACGCCTACAGATCCGCCAAAACAGACCCCTATCGTTACTGAAACACCTACTTACACACCAACCAATACTCCTACGAACACCCCGACAAACACCCCGACGTTCACGCCTACTGCCACGACAGTAACGCCTACAGATCCGCCAAAACAGACCCCTATCGTTACTGAAACACCTACTTACACACCTACCAATACTCCCACGAACACTCCGACAAACACCCCGACGTTTACGCCTACCGCCACGACGGTAACACCTACAGATCCGCCAAAACAAACCCCTGTCGTTACTGAAACACCAACGGAAACGCCCACACAAACTCCAACTAAAACACCCGAGCCGACCGTGGTAACAACCACCCCGGAACCAAGCCAGACCGTTACCCCCGCCGATCCTACTGTAACGGCAACCTTCTCGGTGCCGAATACCGGTCGGGATGATAACTTTGTGGGTGCAGCCTTTATGATCGCAGGGCTTTCGACCATAGGTTTAGGTTTTAGCTTAAACAAGGTATTGCGAAAAGCCTATGCAAGCAAACGCAAGTAAGTATCCTGATTGTTAAATCTAAAAGTCCGGGACCATGGTCCCGGACTTTTAACATTCACTACTCGGAGATTATCTCCTGAACTTCAACAATAGCCAGACCAGACCAAATGCAGCAGCAAGACCAGCCAGGAGCCATTTTACATCCGTTGGGATTATTGGCTCTTTTTCCGGCTCAACGACCTCCTGAGCAGTAACTACTGCTGACATCTCGTTCTCATCAGGCTCGATCGTAATAACCTGCCCCAGTTGGTCCTCACGAACGCCAAAAATTAATGGTTGAACAGTGATTTTCTCCTGGGGAGGATTGTTTGCCACCTCTGTTGATTCCAGGATCTCCTCTGTCTGCATCGGCTCAGCCATAAACATCTCTTCGGACGGTATTGGTTCAGCTATGGCTATATCCTCGGAGGGCATAGGTTCAGCTAACGCGATATCTTCAGCAATCATTCCGGCAGAGCCGCCGCCCATTCCATAGGCAACATCACCGCCGCCACCACCGCCCTTACCAAATCCGGACGCCCAATTAAGCAGATAGACAGGCTGAGCAGCTTCTTCTTCAGCTTCTCTCAAAGCGCTTTCGGGGGTGGCATCGTTCTGTAGCGTCATAGCAAGCGGCTCAGATACAGGATGAGGAGCGGAAAAATTTGTGAAAATAAATTCACTGCCAAAAATGACAGCCAGCAAGATCATAGAAACTACGCTTGCCCAACCGAAACTTGGCAGCAAAAAGCGACCTCTTCGGGCTTTTTCGGCTTCACTGCGTGTGAGCGTAAATTGGTGAGGCACTGACATGCAAGGTAAGCTGCGCATGCTGCGCTTTAACGCAGTCATATCCTCCAGAGCTTGTTTAAGCTCGGGGGATTGCTGCAGGCGTTTCTCAAACTTCGCGCGGTCTTTGATAGACAGCGTGTCGTCGAGGTATTCGCAGAGCAGCGTCATGTCCTTTTCAGAGATTTCAGCTTGCCAGTTCATCATTTTCCTCGGTAATATGACGAAATTGGTCTGGTAAAAGTTCCCTGAAACCCTGCAAGCACTGCTGCATCTTCAGGCGCGCACGGGCGAGGCGGCTCTTGACCGTGCCCATGGGAGTTCCGATAATCCGGGCAACCGTTTCGTAATCCTCGCCTGAAACATCCACCAGGGTGATCACAACGCGGAATTTTTGGTCCAGTCCGCTCAGGCAGTGCTGTATGGCTTTCTCAATCTCAGAATTCCCCAACATCTCTTCGGGTCCAGCCGATTTATCCTCCAACCACTCAGGTGATTCAATTAATTCGCCCTCGCTGGTCTCTGGCTCGATTGGTATGGTAGGTCTGCGCCGCTGGCGGCGCAGCTCGTCGTAACAGGCGTTGGTGACAATGCGCAAGAACCAGCTCTTAAAGGAACCACCGCGATAGGTATCGAGCTTGCGATACATTGAGATGACGGCTTCCTGGGTAGCGTCCGCAGCCGCGTTTTCGTCTGCCATGATGCGATAAGCAACGTTGTAGGCAACTTCCTGGTGCTGGAGGACAAGCTGATTAAAGGCATCCAGATCGCCATCAACAGCCAGTTTTATTAGTTCGGTCTCTTCCATGATTGCCTACGTTGCAAGACTTGCACCAGTAATCCAGAACTACAAAATTATTCTAACGCAAATATAGTTAGTACAAAAGAGATTATACAAAGATAATCATTCACTTTTTCACAATTTTCCTTCAAATTGGCGATCTCACACAACAAAAAGAGTGCTCAGGCACTCTTTTTGTTTAAAACGATTATTATCGAGTTTTTCTACGCTGCAGGAGCAGCGTTATCTTCCTCGCGCAGGGGAGGGAAGAGGATGATCTCGCGCAAGGTATGCTGACCAGTGAGCATCATAACGAGCCGATCGACACCGATACCAAAACCGCCCGCTGGTGGCATGCCATAGGCAAGGGCTCGCAGGAAGTCTTCATCCATCGGATTACGTTCTTCATCATCTTCGGTGTAAGCACGCCCAAGTTCGAGGAAACGTTTTTCCTGGTCAAGCGGGTCATTGAGCTCAGTGAAGGCATTACAGAGTTCGTCCCCGCCAATATACCCCTCGAAACGTTCCACTGTGTTGGGGTCTTCAGGCTTTGCCTTTGCCAACGGAGAGATATCGCGTGGATAGTCATATAGGAAGGTCGGCTGGATCATAACCGGCTCCAGGTAGGTTTCCAACAGGGTGTTGATCAGCTTACCGCGCGGAGTTCCCGGCTTGAAGGGGATCTGGCGGGCCTTCATGACCTCCGCCAAGCCTTCAGCCGTGGGGTATTCCTGGATATCGATGCCGGCATGGTCGATCAGACCCTGGCGGATTTGCATGCGATTCCACGGAGGTGTGAGGTTGATTTCGTTTCCCTGGTACTGGATGATCATGGTCCCTAAAACCCGCTGCGCTACCTGCGAAATCATCTGCTCGGTCATCTCCATGATGGTGTTGTAGTCCGCGTAAGCCATATAGAACTCAAGCTGGGTAAACTCAGGATTGTGTTTGTAAGAAACGCCTTCATTGCGGAAGTCCCGCCCAATCTCATAAACGCGATCCAACCCGCCAACAAGCAGGCGCTTGAGGTAAAGCTCAAAACTCACGCGCAGGAAGAGCTGCTGGTGAAGCTGGTTGTGGTAGGTTGTGAAAGGTTTGGCTGCCGCCCCACCGTAAATGGGCTGAAGGATGGGCGTTTCCACTTCCTGGAAGCCGCGTTCATCCAAAAACTGGCGCAGCTCTTTAATGATTTCAGTACGGATGCGGAAGATATCGCGGACTTCGGGGTTGACTGCCAGGTCGACATAGCGTTGGCGATAGCGGGTTTCGGGGTCGGTTAGCGCCGCGTGGCGGATAACCTCTCCATCAACCACCTCATCCTTGGCGGCTGGCAACTGATAAAGCGCTTTGGAAAGCATTCTAAAGTCTTCCACCTGCAGGGTTATTTCCCCACGTTTTGTGCGCACCACGGTGCCTGTGGCTTCGATGAAGTCTCCAAGGTCAAAGAAACGCACGAACTCATCGAGCTTTTCCTGCCCAAGTTCGTTGATGCGCATAAAGAGCTGAATCTTCCCGCTGCGATCTTCGATGTGGGCAAAAGAAAGTTTGCCCATGTTGCGAATGGCGCGCAAGCGACCCGCCAGCGTTAGCTTGAGTGGTTCGGAGTCGCCGGCAGCTTCGCGTGCTTCAAACGCCTTGATGGCGTCAGCATTGTCGCTGTTCTTATAAGACCGGGTTGGGTAAGGCTCAAGCCCATTCTGACGCAGCTGCTCCAGTTTTGCCAGGCGAAGGTTTTCGAGTTCGGAAAAGTTATCGGTTAGCATGGTTCGTCCTTTACATTAAAATAAGCCCCACCGTGATGAAGGGTGGGGCTTTGAGATTTCAGGCGACTACTCGCTCTTTAGAATCTCCACGGTATAAGCGCCACCCGGGGCTTCAATCTTAACCTTATCGCCTACACGATGGTTGATCAGAGCGCGACCAATCGGAGATTCGTTGGATATCCTTCTTTCACGGGGGTTAGCCTCAACGGGACCGACAATTTTGTAGGTCTCAGGCTCACTGCCTTCTTCGAGGATAGTCACGTGTGAGCCTACCGTTACCAAACCGTGCTCGTTTTCCCCATCTTCGATGATATGGGCATTGGCAAGCAGGAGTTCCAACTCCTTGATGCGACCTTCTGTGAAAGCCTGTTCGTTTTTAGCGGCTTCGTATTCCGCGTTTTCGATCAACTCGCCGTCTTCCATCGCATCCTGTAAACGCTGAGCGACTTCCTTGCGTTTAATCGTGCGAAGGAATTCCAGTTCCTGTTCAGATTTTTCAAATCCCTCACGAGTTAAGTATGAACTTGGCATGTCTTCAATATTCCTTAAGCAATCTAAAGTCCCAAACCCCCGAAACAGGCTGGGTTAATACAAAACGCGCTTCGAAAGCTTGATGCCTTCTTAACGCCGGTAGATTATTATACTATGAATGCTTTTTCTTGCACAAGTGGTGAGATGTATTAATTTTACCTACCAGTTACCTTGAATTTCTCAGTTCCAGCTTGGCGGAGCAGGCTTTGGATCGCGTCCACTCTTCTTGAATAAGAGACCCACAAGCAGACCAAAAACAAAACCGCCAATGTGCGCCCAATAGGCTGTGCCGCCCTGGTCACCCATGCCGAGCGAGCCAACGCCGCTGAAGAGTTGGAGAATGAACCATAGCGTCAGTACGACGACTGCTGGAACAAGCCTGAGGCGGGCGAAATAGCCAATCGGAATAAACGTATAGACTCGGCTGCGCGGGTAGATTACCAGGTAGGCTCCCAACACCGCGGCAATGGCGCCGCTGGCGCCAACCGTGGGGATGGTTGAAGTTGGGTTGGTGAAGTAGTGAGCAAAAGCAGCAACAAATCCGCCAGCAAGGTAGAAAACCAAATAAGCTACATGACCCAGCCGGTCTTCAATGTTATCGCCAAAAATCCAAAGGTAGAGCATGTTGCCTAAAAGGTGGAACCAGCCAGCGTGCATGAACATGCTGGTGAGGATGTCGCGCATGTCGCCAAGATCAAGCCCTTGTCGGATGGCATTCGGGAACATCGCAAATTCGGAATAAACAGCCTCAGGATTGGCATTGAAAACATAAGCCCACAAAAAGACGGCAACGTTAATCAATATCAGAACGTAATTGACGACAGGGACTCGGTGGGTCTTTATCTCATCTCGAATTGGGATCATGGCTTTTCTCCATCTGGGTGGATTTCGGTCTTTTGGGGCGCGTTTTGTTCCGCTTGAAGCTCTAACAGGCGCGGGTGGTTGGCGTAAAATCCGCGGCGTTCCTCCGGCAGGAGCAAAGCAATGCGGCACATAATCTCATCTGTATCCTGCTGCAGCCTGTCCTTTGACGTCCGTTCGGCGTTATCTTGCTCCAGCAGGAAGGGTTTGCCAAACCGCACTTCCACCTTGGCTTTCTTCAGTCGCAAAAGGCTCTGGATCACAGTGGTGGATCCGAGCACAGCAGTAGGGATCACCTGGACACGGTTGCGAACCGCAAGTAACGCGGCTCCGGGCTTGCCTTCGAGCAACTGTTGCGTTCTTGACCGCGTTCCTTCTGGAGCAATCCCCACAATCCAGTTATTCTTGAGGTGAACAGAAGCTTCACGAAACGCCCCAAGGTCGTAGCCTTCCCGCGAAATCCAGATCACGCCCAATTTATTCAGGAACCACCCAAAGAAAGGCGCTTTCTCGTAATCCCGCGCGACCATGGCGATGATGTCCTCTCGGTGCGTTGAAAGCATCAGGAACGGCGTGTCGAGCCGGCTGATGTGACTGGTGGCGACGATATATGCCGTGCCATCCTGGACGTTCTCACTGCCCACAATTTTAAGGTCTACCAGGTGACTGACCAGGTAACGCAAGAATTTCATTGCGCGCTGACGTTCCATCGCCTAATCTCCAATTTGAGCTGGTTCATCAGATAACGCTTCTGACGCACCTACGTTTTTTAACAGGCGCGAGAAGCCAAAAATCATCACCACAACCAGGATCCCAAGACCCACATAAGGCCAAACAGCTTGCACCTGGCTCTCGTGCATCAGTGGATTGACACCACCAAAGACTGCCAGGGCGTTCCAGGAAGCATGCAAAAGCCAGGCAGCCAGGTACGAAAGCAACAATGAGCCAAACTTGCGGTTCTGCCAAAACTTGCCAATCGCCAGACCGATGATGCCACCGGTCAGGATGTGCAGCAGGCTTCCGCCAAACCTGCCCAGGATCAGCCCCACCCACTCGGAAAATGCAACAGAACTTAGCTCGAGCGAGATCACGCTCAGTAAGCCTTCAAACAGCGCAAATCCACCACCACAAAGCAATCCTGCCCGCTTGCTCTCTGCCGGGTCGGGGTTGCGCACCTTGAGTAACCAAACGCCCAGGGTCTTGAAAAGCTCTTCAATCAGCGGCATGATTCCGGCAACCACCAGGAGCAGCCAACCCAATAGATTTGACGGGTTGAACAATTTTCCAAATTCGGAAGCCAACGATGCAGGGTCAGATTGCAACAACGCCGGATTATTCCGGATTGCATTAAAGAACGCACTGAACTCGGGTTTGCCTAACAGTCCACCAACAAAGACAACCAATACAATGATAAATACCAGTATCTCCACCAGTACGATGAAGGGGGTAGAAACCCCGACCGAGAAGGTTAGAAGTCCATAGTTGCGTTTGGGATTCCCCGGAATTTGACCGCGCGTGCCAAGCCGCAGGAGCAAAAAAACCGGTATTGCGATGCCAGGTACTGCCAGAACAGCCCAAGCAATAGCTTTTACTTCTAGAAATACAAAACCCACCAGCGCTGCCAGCCCAAAAACTACAAGCAGTTCTGCGATCGACCAGATTAGCCTTGCATTTGTAGAGGGTCTGACAGTTCTTGCATGCCCGGTGATCTTTTGGATGGTGGTTACGACTGAAACGAAGGAAATTACCAGGAACACAAATCCCGTCAGCACCAGGCTGATGACTGCCCCTGGTTCAAAGGCGACGGTGGCGCCGTAATCCGTGGTGACCTGCCCAAATGCAGCCAGCCCAAGCAGCCCCATCCAGATGAGGCTCAGGAAAAAGACAAGGATTGACACCGCTAATTGGGCGATGTCAATCCTATCGTAGTACTTTGAATTTACTTGTTGGTCCAGGTTCATTCTTCTATGATGGTGATGCTGATGATCTCATCACCAGCTGGCGCATCTGGGTTCTGATCGGCATCCCGTTCAGTGATCTTCTCGAAGACATCCACGCCGTCCACCAACTTGCCGAAGATCGTGTACAGACCGTTCAAGGAGGGGTATGGCACATAAGTGATGAAGAACTGGCTGCCGCTGGTGCCCGCATCCTGCCCACGGGCAACGCCAACCATGTGAGCCTCGTCGAAGGTCAGCTCAGGTACCGTTTCTTCACGATATTGGTAGCCAGCTCCAGACCAACCGGTGCCAGTTGGATCGCCAGTTTGCGCCATGAAGGTGTGGTAGACGCGGTGGAAAGTAACACCATCGTAGAAGCCTTCACGCGCCAGGTAGACAAAGGAGTTGACTGCCAGGGGAGCGGCTTTGGGGTAAAGCTCGAGGGTCATGTCGCCATTTTTGGTTGTGATTTTGGCTTTGTAGGTCTTTTCCACATCAATCACCCACGGCGGGCAAACTTTCATCAGGCTACCTTCAACTTTGACCACCTCGATGATGGGTTTGATGCCAGAGGCATACCAGTTTTGGATCGGACGACCGTTGATCAGCACGGTCGGGGTGGACCTCAAATCAATACTGTTGGCGTAGTCGATCTCAGCTTGAATTTTCTTCTGCAGTTCCTCGCTCAGGGTGTCCTTTGAGAATTGCGCTACATCCAAGCCGAGGGTTTCGGCTTCAGTTGACAGCCAAGCCAGGAATTCTTCGCCGGTAAGACCACTCCAAGTACCTTGATTGGTGAACAGAGCAGCATACATCTCCCAGAATTTTCCTTGCAGTCCTGCGGCTTCAGCAGCCTGCGCTGCCACCTGCGCGTTGGGATGGATGCCCACGAGCGGTAATGAGCGGTAAACCAGGCGAACGTCATTCGGATACATTTCGAGCAATTTTTCGAATTCTGTGTACGCCATGGAGCAGTATGGGCACTGGAAGTCAGTGTATTCCGTCACAGTGATGAGGGCGTCTTCAGGACCTTTGGTCCAGTCCTCGTCAGAGACCGGTGGGAAAACTGCCAGCTGGGCTGCTTGTTCCGGCGTCAATTCGCTGAAAAGAGGCTCAACAATGGTGCAGACCATGTTGCCGTCATCGCCCGTCAGGCGGGTGTCGGCGGTTGGCGTTGGCCCCAGTTCTTCTGTTGGCTCAACAGTCACGTCAACAGGCTCCGTCGCTGCCACAGTGGCAGTCGGCTCCACTTCGGGGGGAGTAATCGTGGCAATTTTACAGGCACTCAGTGCCAGGGCTGCCACCAGTAAAACCATAATTAGTTTTGAGTATTTTTTCATGCTGATATCCTTTCATCCAAACCTGTTTTTACAGGTTGGGCGTTCATTGATGGTCTTTAAGCGCGTCGAGGATGATCTGAAAAAGGTCTTCCTGCACGGCGTCAATACTTTGGGAGGCATCCACTATCCGCCAGCGCTCGGGCTCTTCATGGGCTAAGCTCAGATAGCCCTCACGAACGCGTTCGTGAAACAGGACCTCGTAGGCATCCAGCCGATTCCATTCATCCTCAGCTTTTTTTCGCAGCAAGCCGGTCTTCACATCCAAATCCATCAGGATTGTTAGATCAGGTTTGAGATGGTCTGTCGCAAAATCAAGCATTTGGCGTAACTTTTCAAGGTCCAAACCGTGTCCATAACCCTGGTAAGCGAGTGTGGAATCGCCATAACGGTCACAGAGAATTATTTTACCATCCTGAAGAGCTGGCTTAATCAGTTGTTCAACCAGCTGAGCACGCGCTGCCAGGAAGAGTAATATCTCAGTCCGGGGGTGAAGTTCTTTGTTCTCCATCCGCACCAAAACCTGCCGGATCTGATCTCCGATCGGAGTTCCGCCGGGTTCACGCGTGGTGATCACCGGGTAACCCATCGCGTCGAGGCGTTTCGCTAAACGCCTGATTTGGGTGCTCTTGCCACTGCCTTCCGGACCTTCAAGTGTGATGAACATGGATTAATCCCGAAATATGCGCACGAAGCGATTGGGGTCCTTTCCAAAAGATTCTGAAACCAGATGCGCCTGGCGCGCAATTTCGTGCTGTTGGCGGCGCACAGAGGCTGGCGCGGGCTGAAGGTCTACATATTTTTGCCCCTCATCAAGCCCTTCGATCGCCTGCATGGCTTGCTCGACTGCCTCTGATGAGTCACCTTCCCTGCGGACGGTTAACTGCCCGGGGAAAGAATCTGCCAAAAATTGTTCCACCTGACCAATGGAATTCGACTTGACCACAAAGATGGGGATGCCGCGTTCCTCTGCGGCAACAATTGGCTGAAGACGGTCTCGATAATAACGGCGCTGGGTCACGAGAATATCCGCATCCTTGAGATCCTTTACGACCATGGCTGGGACGCCAAGCTCCCTGATAGATTGGATCAAGCGGCTGCGGGGAACGCCCACCGGATAGATGCGCTTTTCAACGGAACTGGTAATCTCGCCAGTGTCAATTTGCTCATCCCGGCTTTCATGGATTGGGTTGTAACGCTGGGCATGCTGTTTGTTTTGAGCCGCTGCCTGACCTCCGTTACGCTGGAAGGGAGAAGTCTCCATGCCATTGTTGCGCCGCAGAGATTGGGAGACCGTGGGCATGTTGGGTTTGGTTGTCTTGACGATGTGGACCTTGCCGTACTCATCGCGGTAGCGCTCTTCTGGCAGCATGGGATAGCCGCGCAGGATCGCATCAACCGAGCTGGCTACATCGCGGTGGACTGCCACACGTTCCCGGTCGATAATCTCGACCATGACCGTAAAGGTTGGGGGAGAGCGGCGTTCGAGCACAGTTTTTTGCGTGCCGCGCCGCCGGGCTTCGTCATCAGAAAGGGTGACGGATTCAATTCCGCCTACCAGGTCTGAGAGGGTTGGGTTAAGCAGCAGGTTCTCGAGTCCATTACCGTGCGCGGTTCCAATCAACTGCACGCCGCGTTCAGCGATCGTGCGGGCGGCAAGTGCTTCGAGCTCACGCCCGATTTCGTCAATCACGATCACTTCCGGGTTGTGGTTTTCAACCGCTTCGATCATCACCTCGTGCTGCAGCGAGGGCTTGGGCACCTGCATGCGGCGCGCCTGCCCAACGGCGGGATGAGGCACATCGCCGTCACCGCCAATTTCGTTCGAGGTATCCACGATCACCACCCGGTGCTTTTGCGCCAGGATGCGGGCAGCCTCGCGCAGCATGGTGGTCTTACCCACGCCTGGCTTACCCAGGATCAGGATACTCTGACCTGACTCGACCAGGTCTTCTATTATTTCAATCGTGCCATAAACTGCCCGCCCCACCCTGCAGGTGAGCCCAACAACTTTGCCGCGGCGATTACGAATTGCCGAAATACGGTGCAGCGTGCGTTCCATACCTGCGCGGTTATCGGCATCAAAATCCCCGATTCGGTCCGTGACATATTTCAGATCCTCGTGGGTTACCGGCTCGTCCAAAAGCTCAACTTCGCCGCTCGTGAAGCGCGCGCTCGGATTGCGCCCAAGGTCCAGGATGACCTCAAGCAGGTTATCAAAATTATCTCTGGATTGGACAGCCTGGGCAACTTCCGGAGGGAAGACCGCCAGCATCGCCTCCAGATCGTCAGTAATGCGTTGCGTCGTTGTCATTTTGTTGATTGAATCACACTCCATTATTGAGCTGATTCTATCTCATTTTGCCTGTTTTTTCTTTTCGCGGGTATAGAAGTTGTATAGAAGTTCTATTAACGTTTCGCCTCGTATGCTTAAAGCAAACCACCTGGCTTTGCCAGGTGGTTGCTCAGGAAGTGAAACATCTTGGATAAGCTGTTTAGTTGCCGTTGCAGGAGCCGTCGCGCGTTCCCATGCCCTGCCCCATGCCTTGTCCGTTGCCTTGTCCATTGCCTGGTCCCATGCCCTGACCAGCACCTTGTCCATTACCAGGTCCGAAGCTTTGACCCGCGCCCTGACCTTGCCCACCGCGCATAGCACCGGGACCGTATTGCATACCGGCACCGCTACCATCGCGCAGGCGCAGCTGATCGGGAACGCCATCGCCATCCGCGTCGCAAGTTCCGTCGCATGTGCCATCACCAGGTCCGTAGCCAAAACCGTTCTGCATGCCGACGCCAGTGCCGTCCTGCAGACGCAGTTGCAGTTGATCAGGAATGCCATCGCCATCAGCGTCGCAAGTTCCGTCACATGTGCCAGTACCTGGCCCAAAGCCACGACCAGTGCGGGTTACAGCGGGAGCGGGTAATTCAGCTGCTTCAACTTCAGGGGTTGCTTCCTGGGCAAAAACTGAACCACCAACTGTGAATACCAAAGCGCCAAGCACCAGTATTGTCAATGCGATACCAAAAATTTTCTTGTTCATCATATTTTCCTTGTGTTTATTTCACCACTTATTTGGTGATGCTGTTAATTTACAGCCTCTTGATTGAGTTTATATCCAGTTCTTATTCAGATTTGATTTAGATTGAAAGGAAAATTATGAACTAGTCCATTAGTGGCTGTTCAAACCCTGTTCTTAGGTTGACACAACATAGGGAAAGCACAAGTTACTCTCGGGAAGCCCGTACCAAGCCAAAAAAGCCCCCAGGGGATGAGTTATGACACTGGAATCCTAATACCAAATTCGCAGGTCAGTGCCTTCATAAAGAGGTGCGACTTCGTCATATCCATTGAAAAGTAAGGTGGCGCGCCTCTCGGTATCACCAAGGCGCAGCTCTGTCGCCTGGGACCAACGCGGATGGTCCACCGCCGGATTAACGTTGGCAAGAAAGCCATACTCACGCGGGTTTAGGGTATTCCAAAGCGTGGGAGGCTGCTCATCTGTGAGCGTGATGCGTTGAATAGCCTTGGGGCTCTTGAACCAGTACTTCCATGGCACCACCACTCTAATCGGAGCGCCATTCTGCTTGGAAAGTGGCTCGGAGTACATCCCGGTTGCCATCATGGTCAGGTCGTGCATCGCTTCGTCCAATCGCAGCCCTTCGCGATAAGGCCAGGGGTAACTACGCATAGAAACTTGCCCGGGCATTTCTTCAGGTCGCAGAACCGATTCGAAGGCGACATACTTCGCCTCTGGGAGCGGCTGCACTTCTTCAAGCAGGTCTTTGAGCAGGAAGCCCGACCAGGGCAGGACCATCGAGTACCCTTCCACACAGCGCATGCGATAGGTGCGATCCACGATATTAAACCGCTCGATTAATTCCGGGATGGTGTAGGTGGCAGGGTTAGCCACCAATCCGGCTACTTCCACTTGCCAGGGGTCGATCGAAAAATCTTTTGCAAGGTCGGTAACCGAGCGTTTTGAAAGTGAGAACTCATAGTAATTGTTGAAGTTCAGGGCTTCAGATTTTTCGGTAATCTCATCGGTGCTTGTGGCTGGTGACGCTCCGGGAGTCTCTCCTGGCACACAAGCTGCCAGGGTCAAGCCCGCTCCAAAAATGGCTGCATGTTTCAGGAACTGCCTGCGATCCAGGTAAAGCTGCTTGGGGGTGACTTCGTCGTGCGTAAGAGGATTTTCCATACCTAATTTTATTGAGAGAGGCAGGTGATGTAAAGCCCTTGTGCATACCCACACACAGGCTGCAATCGGGAGGGGTTGATTGGTATAATACCTCTCAGTAGATCGGAGAAAGTGGTGCATATGCAAAAATTAAGGGTGATGACCCTCAATCTCGGCGGCGGGGAAAAGAACTTTACCGGCTCTCCTGAACAAACGGAGAACAAGGCTGAGGCACTCGTTCAGTTAATTGAGGAGATCAAGCCAGATGTTTTTGGCGTCCAGGAGATTGCGCATTACATCGACGCGGATGGCATCACCCACAGTATGGTCGACCGCATCCACACCGATTGCGGCTTTCAGCATGCTTTTTATGGTGAGACCCTCTCAATGAAGCGTCACATGCAGGTCAAAAAAGACTTGATGGTAAACGGTCTATTCAACGACTGGTGGGATTGGTCCAAAGGCAACGCGCTCTTTTCGAACATTGCCTTCAGCCGCTTGAGCGACACCAATAAAACTGGTGTGCCGCGCAATGTGCCGCTCTTTCAGCCAGTGAGTTACGAAGGCTCGCGCGATACCGACCCGCGCTACGTGATCCTAAGCCGCCTCAAGCAAGCCCCTTACCCATTCATCCTCAACCTTCACCTGACTACCCTGGTTGGCGAACGGGGAGAAAACGCTTGGAGCGAGGTGATCGACGCCGCCAGAATCACCCGGTCGCAACAGATCAGCGGTGTGATCAGCCTGGTTGAGCAGCATGTACTTATTCCGCAATTGCCAATGATCCTGATGGGCGATTTTAATGCCACCGCGGATGAATACACCCTGCGTGATATGCTGGAAATGGATCATGGCATCCTGCAGTTAAAACCGCAGGATAACATCGCCACCCACCCCCACGCAGGAGCGGTGGATCACATCTATTTCTTCCCAGCCAAACGGCTGGTGGATTACACCTGTTACGTTATCAGCACACCGCTTTCGCGATCGATTTCCGATCACCTGCCTGTCGTGGCTGACATTACTTTTCAATAGAGGAGCCTTAAATGGCAAATAATCAATATTTTGGCACGGATGGGATTCGCGGTACAGCCGGCAAACCACCAATGACAGCGGAATTTGTTTATCGCCTTGGAGTTGCGGTTGGGCACGTGCTCAGCCTGGAAACACCCGGTCCGGATCTGTTTGTAATCGGCCGCGACACCCGCGTATCGGGTCCGCTGTTGCAGGAGGCTTTGACGCGCGGCTTACTCACCAGCGGCGCGCGCGTGGTGGACCTGGGAATTTTGCCCACGCCTGGTATTGCCTGGCTGACCCGGGAGCTCGGCGCGACTGCCGGCGCAGTCATTTCAGCCTCACATAATCCCGCTGCAGAAAACGGCATCAAGTTTTTAAATCCACAAGGAATGAAGCTTTCTGAGAGCCAGGAAGCTGCCATTGAAGCTTACCTCACGAGCCTGCCAGAGGGAGAGCTGGAGCAGCCCGAACCTGGAATTCGCGTTGATGGCACAAAATTTTATGACCTCTATCTGGCAGACCTGCTTGCCACCCAGGAAGGTCTGGATCTGAGCGGGTTGAAAATCCTGCTGGATTGCTCGAATGGAGCAGCATTCCGCGTTGGTCCAGAACTATTCAAGGGATTAGGCGCGGAAGTGGTTGCGCTTAATACAGAATCAGATGGCATCAACATCAACGTGCACGCCGGCTCAGAACACGCCCGCTCCAAACCCGAAGCACTGGCAGCCTTGATTCTTGAACACCAGGCTGACCTTGCCATTACTTTTGACGGCGATGCCGACCGCGTGATCCTGATGGACGAAAACGGTGAGTTAGTTGACGGGGATCACATGCTGGCAATTCTGGCAGACGCGCTCCACCAGGAAAACAAACTTCTGGCAAACACCCTGGTCACGACAGTCATGGCTAATGGCTCTTTACACCAATTCGCGGCGGAGCATCAATTTGAGCTAATTCAAACGCCAGTGGGTGACAAATACGTCACCGAAGTGCTGCTTGGTTTGACAGCAGAGAATAACGCTGAGCGAAAACTGGGGTTGGGTGGTGAACAGTCCGGTCATATTATCCTCCTCGACGAGCATCATCGCACCGGCGATGGCTTGCGCACAGCAGTTTTTATGCTGCAGGTTCTGCTAAATCAGGATCAGCCTTCCATGTCGGCGCTTGCCTCGCATATCCAAAAATACCCGCAGATGGTGGCATCCTGTAACGTCGCTGAAAAGCTGGATCTGAAGACCATGGAGCCGTTGCAAACCAAGTTGGATGAAATCAAACACCGTTTGCCCGGGTTGGTACAACTCAACTCGCGCTATTCTGGCACCGAGCCCAAATATCGCCTTATGATCGAGACCGACACCCGTCACAGCACGCACGAACTGGCAGTGATCTGCTGGGAGATCTGTGATTTGATCCAACGCGAGACAGGCACTCCGCCTGGTGCTAAAATCGAAGTCCTCAATGTTTCTGCCGGGGGCTTGGTTCCCCGTCCTGATACTGATAACTAACAAGGAGTTTGTATGCAACCGACTACTGGAACCTCTCAATTCAGTGCTGGACTGGCAACGCAGTTCAACCGCCTCAACCGCGCCATTCTCGTGGCGGATAAACCCCAGAGCTGGCAACCCGCCATCGCGGACATGAACGCTTACCTGGCAAAACTGGAAAATTGGCTGGTTGAAAATTCTGCCGTGATCGGGGAAGATATCGTCACATCCTCACGCGTTCTCAGCCTGCTGCTGACCCTGGCTGCCACTGGCACGCAGGGCCGACTGGAGCTATTCCAGGCAAAGGATGAAGCAAGCAGGGAGCTTCGCGCACAAATTGACGTGGATTACCTGCCCAGTTCGGGCGATATGCGCCGCAAAGCCATCGCGATTGCACGGGATTACTTGAAAAGCCCGGTCTTTGCCAGCATCGCGGAGGATATCCGCTATGAAATTCTGCCGCTGCTCGAAAGCCTTGATGACAGTGTGGACCCGGATCGCTTTATGGCGTATCGCGTGATCCAAATTGGCAACATTTTCGAGCGCTTGTTTGCCCTGCGATTGCGCACTGGCGATCCCGTCTTGCTGGGATTGGCGGGTAAAAAAGGACTGCTGCGTGAAATTTATGATCGCAAATACCTGCGCTTCGGTACCTCCGGTGTTCGCGGAAGGTGGGGCTTCGACTTCACCGAGTCCCGTGCGCGCCAGGTTGTGCAGGCGGTCTGCGACTTTTTGAACAACGAGAATGTGCCTGCATTCGTCGGCGCGGAAGACCTCTCCGGAAAAGTGATCGTTCTTGGGCATGATACCCGCCGTAACTCGGACGTGGTTACGCAGTGGACCGCGGAGACCTGCCTTGCCAACGGCTTCAAGGTGCATATTGGCACGCGCGACGTGCCCACGCCTGCCCTGGCTTTTTATGAAACCGAAGTGGTTGCCAAAGACGAGGTGGCGGGGCTGATCATCGCTACCGCCAGCCACAACCCGCCAGAGTGGCAGGGTATCAAGTTCAATCCCCGTTTGGGATATCCCGCGCCAACCAACGTGACCGATTTCATTGCTTTCCGCATTAATGAACTTCAGTTGATTGACCACACTGGTGGACAGATCAACGTGGAAGATTCCCGGGCGCGTGGACTGGTGCAAGGTTTTGACCCCCTGGACGATTACGTGCATTGGATCAAAAATAATGGCAATGGCAACGCCCGCATCCCGATCGACTTTGACCGGATTCGCCGTTTCTTCGCCGACAAGATGGTGGTGGTGGACGAGATGCACGGCTCTGGTCGCGGCTATCTCACCCGCTTGCTCGGCGAGGCGGGCGTGCGCTTTACTGTGATTCACGCCATTGTCGACCCTGACTTGGGCGGGCAGGATTACGCCAACCCCGAAGAACCTTTCAACCAGCTGCTCAAAGAGACGGTTGCCCGGACTGGGGCGCAAATCGGCATGGGCATGGATACCGATGCTGACCGCTATGGAGTTGTGGACAAGGGCGGGGTGTACTTCAGACCCAACCAAATCCTACCAATGCTGCTGCGCTACCTGGGCGTGGACCGTGGCATTACCGGGCGCGTGATTGCCACCCAGACCGGTTCACCCCTACTCGAGGTGCTGGCAGGGATGATCCCAAACAACGAGGTCAATAAACCAGCCAAAGGCGCGCTACCTGGTTACGTCGGTCAGAAAATTTACAAGTGCCGCGTGGGGGATATCGCCTCGCGCAGTCTGAAAAACGCGTTCGCGGTCCCAGTGGGCATCAAATACATCGAGGAAATCCGCCGTACCGACGCGGCATATAACAACCTCAAAGTCCTGCCCGATGACTGGCGTGACCGTATTCTGATCGGCGGGGAGGAGTCCTCCGGGTTGACCTCACGCGGACACATCACCGACAAAGACGGTCCCTGGGCAAACATCCTCATCATGGACATGCTCGCCTATTACGGCACCCGCGCGGAAAAACCGTTGGGAACACTGCAGGAGATTTGGGACGAACTGGTCAACCTGCCCGGGCTGTGGCAATCTTATGGCACTTCTTCGGACCCAACCTCGCACGCTGGTCGTTCCGACGTGGATGCTCCGCTTGAGGCGAAAGAAGCCTTCATTGATTACTATCTCGACCTGTCAGCGCATGTTGACAAAGACGGACTGAAGATCGCCGGGTTGAACATCGACTATCTTGGTGGGATTCGCTATGAACTGGTTGAAATGCAGCTCAGCGATCAGAGTGGCAATGACCATTACTATCTGCGTATGCGCGCTTCTGGCACCGAACCCATCAACCGAATCTACATCGAAGCGGCTGACCTGCAGGTTGGGCAGCGCATGATGGCGGAAGTGCTAAAGAAACTGGAAGACCTCACCGCCGACACGCTGCGAAAGGCGCATTCTGAATGGCACCTGGTGGATATGCTTTGCCAGTCGCGACTGAGCAAATATACAGAACAAGCAGTGAGAGAGGTAATCGTCAATCAGCATTGGGATCTGACAGACATCCTCGCGAAAATTGATCTGATGACCCAAACCCTCGAGAAGCGCAATCGCAAGGTGATCCAAGCCTGGCATAGAGCCCTCAGCATTTGAGAGTACGTTTACCAAACAGCCCCGGAGTAACCCCCGGGGCTGTTTTTGTTGATGTACAGCAATGCCAAGTGATGTTTTTTACAGGTATAATCTTATAATGTTGGCGGCTTAAAGTCCGACCTTTGTTTGCTCGCATTTAATCTAACAGCCGCCTGAAAACTAAAGAGGTAAATATGAAAATTGTTACAGACAGTGGGGCGGACATCTCCTTTGAAGAATGTAAATCACTCGGAATTACCATGCTTCCGTTGAAAGTCGACGTGAATGGTGTTTCTTACAACGCTGGTGTAGATATCGACCCGGACGAATTTTATGATCTGATGGATGCAAGCCCAAAAATGCCCATCACCTCCACCCCATCGGTTGGGGAGTTTGTAGAAGTCTACAAGCGCCTTGCGGCAGAAGATCCGGAAATCCTCTCGATTCATCTTTCTTCTGGCTTGAGTGCCACTTTTAATACTGCGGTCCAGGCAGCAGAGATGGTGCCTGAAGCGAAAATCACCCTGATCGACACGCTCACGCTTTCCGCAGGGACAGGATGGCAGCTTCGCGCGGCTTCTGCAATGATGAAAGCTGGTCATAAGTTGGACGAAGTGATTAAGACCTTGCGCCAGATTCAGGACGCCTCTTCCACCTTCTTCACCCTGCCAGATCT
>CAYPBU010000039.1:0-20801 GCA_964409045.1 uncultured Anaerolineaceae bacterium
TAACAGAATGTGACAGGACATAGGTAACACATTTAGCTGATAATCATGGCAAAAAACGTGACTAAAGGAGCGAACATGCCATGGCAAGAGAGGCAGGTAAAAGTGTTACGAGAAGAATTTATTAGAGCAGTACTGGCAAGACAACAGAGCATGAGCGCCATCTGCCGGGATTATGGGATTAGCCGCAAGACAGGTTACAAATGGTTGGAGCGGTTTCGGGAAGAAGGCCAGCTAGAAGAACACAGCCGCGAACCCCATCAGCAACCGACCAAAACCAGGGCAGAGATTGAGGATCTGGTACTGAAGATCCGTAACCAGTACCCTTGTTGGGGAGCCCGCAAGATAGAAGCCTATCTACAATGCGCAGGGGAAGATCCACCGAGTTACGGAACCATCCACCGGATCATCAAACAACACGATCTGATCACTCAAGAAGCCAGTCAAAAGAGCCGTCCATTCGTGAGATTTGAGCGGGAGACAAGTAACGAGTTGTGGCAGACTGACTTCAAAGGCGAGTTTCTGATGGGAAATGCAACCTGGTGTTTTCCGTTGACCATCCTGGATGATCACGCTCGCTTTTCGCTAAGGATAGAACCTAAACCAAATCAGCAGAATGTGAAGAGCAGTTTCATTGCCACCTTCAGAGAATATGGGCTACCAAGTGCTTTATTGAGTGATAATGGTTCCTGTTTTGCGGGTTTAAGGGGGGGATACACACAGTTTGAGCGTTTTCTGATGGATCAGGACGTTCTGCCCATCCACGGCAGGGTGTATCACCCTCAGACTCAAGGAAAGATTGAAAGGTTCAACCGTACGCTGAAGCAAGAGCTTCTTCTGACAGGGATACCATATGATCTGGTTGAGGCTGATGAGCTCTTTTCCAGGTGGCGCAAGTTCTACAACGAGGTCAGACCACATGCGGCATTGAACAACCGCACACCCGCCCAATGTTACCAACCCAGTTCACGACCTTTCATGGAGCAGGTGCCAAAATTTGAGTATCCAACTGCCTTTCGGCTGCATAAAGTCAATAATATGGGTTACTTACGTTTCAGTCATCATCAAAGCTATCTGAGTGATACCTTCATTGACACCTATGTTCAATTGGTTCCTGATGAGTGGAAGGATATCGTGCATGTACACTATCGTAATTTCGAAATCGCTCAATATAACCTTGTCACAGGTGAAAGAATTATGAGAAGACCAAGAAGGATCAATGTGAGCTTATAATCAAAAGTGTAACCCATGTCCCGTCACAAATTGTCACCTATGTGGTGTCACACACACCATTCCGCCCTACAAAGAAAGATGTTTGTAGGTCGGAATGAGATTGCCGATTACCCAAATACCACTATTCACTATTTGCGGGCTCACTCCGACGTCGTCATTGTTAGCAGGGCGCTGAACCTAATATGATTTATGATTCCACTGTATAATTCCCCGAAAGCGCGAGTCAAAGGAGTGAATCATGGGTGCAGACGTTGTTGTGGGTGGTTTTTGGGGGGATGAAGCCAAGGGGCTTGTGAGTGCCTGGCAAGGTTACCGCAATCACACCCTGGCTGTCTTTCGTGGCACCGGCGGTGCCAATCCCGAGCATGGGCTCTTCTTCAACATTCATTACATTAAGGTAAATCAACTTCCACTCGGTTTTATTCTCCAGGACAGCCAAATTGGGCTTGGACCCGGCACGGCAATTGATCCCAACAAATTCCTCATGGAAGTTCGGCGCTTCCGCCTCAGCCCCGAACAGGTAAAAGTGGACTACCGCTGCCCGATTATCACACCCGCCAACATCCAGGAGGAGATCGACAGCGCCAGCATGAAAGCCATCGGCAGCACTAAAAGCGGCACTGGTATCGCCTTCTCGCACGCGGCATTGCGCATCGCGCCGCTCGCCAATGACATCCCCGAGCTTGCCCCCTACCTGGCAGATGTGCCCATGATGGCGAATGAAATGGCAGACAAGGCAAAGATTTCTTTGGAAAGCACCCAAGGCACCTTCCTCTCACGCTATCACGGCGAATATCCAAATGTTACCTCGGTGGATGTGACTACTCCCTCTGTTATTGCAGGCGTTGGGCTCAATTGGCGTAAAGTGGAAAATGTGATTGTTTGTGTCAAAGCCCTGCCGACCCGCGAGGGAACCGGTCCGATGGGGGATGTGGAAGAGTTTACGGTCGATGAAATGCGCGAACGGGGCATCCTCGAGTTCAGCTCCATCCTTGACCCTCAAACCGGCAAACCCCAGATCAGGCGCAAAGCAAAGGGCATCGATTACTCGATGCTGAACCGCATTATCACTCTCAATGGTGCCAATCAAATTGCGCTAACCTTCTGTGAACAAGTAGACCCCGAAATTAGGGATGCTACTAGGTGGGCGCAGATGACGCCAAAGATCAAACACCTTGTGAATGAAATCGAACAACATACGGGAGTGGAAGTGACGCTGCTCAACACGGGCAAAGAGTGGTCCAGCATGGTCAGCAAGGCGGACGACCTGCCTCCGGTGACCCCGGAGCTAAACGCTCGCCTGGCGACTTACATTTAATTTGCTTTCAGGATTCAAATCCGGATCTTGCTTTTAATGCCACACTCCCCTTACGGGGAGTGTGTTTTTTATTGAAAAGTAATGGACATCATCTTTTGCGACTGTCATGCCCGGATCTGGGCATCAATCCAAGCCTGCCCCTCAGGGGTCAAGATCCGGATTTCCTTGCCAGTGCGACCAAATTCGTTGTAATCCAATCCATACCCAACCACAAAGAGCGGCTCAATGAATAGCCCGACATGCCGCACTTCAGGTAAATGTTTATAGTCATTCAACCCCACATTGCGCCACTCGATGTTGGCAGGTCTTTCCTTGAAAAGAAAAGTGCAAATGTTGCGTTGGGCTACTTTATGATTATCAAGGAAATTGCAAACCCTCAATATTGTCTCGGAAGTGTCAATAATATCTTCCACTATTACCACAAGGCGTCCGTCCAGTGTTGGACCCTCGTAAGGGAAAATATTGACCTCGCCGCTGCCTTCCGTTCCTTCGTAGATATGATGAGTCTTCAGCCAGGCGCTTTCATAGGCAAAGCCAAGATTGTCCAACGCGCGTGTCAGGTCAGTGTGGAAAGGAATGGCGCCATCCCGTAAACACAGCAAAATGGGCAACTGATCAACATAATCCTTGCCATAATATATTTCCTTGGCCACCCTTTTCACCGTAGATTGGATTCTTTCAGTGCTCGCGACAACTTCCCCAAGGTATTCTTCAGGTATAGAAAATGCTTCCATCGTTGCTCCTGTGTTATGTACACGCATAAAAAAATTGGTGACCCGCCGTGGAGGGATTTTGCACCAATCGGGAGTTAGAAAACAACTCCAAGTAAATCAACCCAATTTTATCTTATTTTCTGCAAATCTACTTGTGTTTTGAGTAATTACCTCGCCAAAAAAAGCTATACAGTCAACGGCAGGATAAACTTCAAAGATTAACAAACTCACACTTAATAAGGGTAGAATTGTGATTAATCAAGGAGCGAGAATGAGCGTCAAACACATCCAGGATATCCCCGCCGAACCCGTCCCGAACGCTACTGGCGTCACCAAAGCGGTTCTGATCTCAGCCCAGGAAGCGCCCAACTTCGCCATGCGAAAATTCAGCATGCAGCCTGGCGGGAGCATGCCGCTGCACACCAACAAGGTCGAACATGAGCAGTATGTGTTGCGCGGCAAAGCCCAGGTACGCCTCGGCGAGGAGATCTTTGAGGTTTCCGCGGGCGATATCGTCTTCATCCCCGCAGACATGCCGCATACCTACATCAACATCGCTGATGAACCTTTTGAGTTTCTCTGCCTTGTGCCCAACAAGGATGACGTGACCACCCTCCTCTGATCGTTTTAACTCTCAAGGAGTTGACAAAATGCCCCGCCCAACATCCCCAATTGCTACGGATCACGTCATCCTGGCGCTGCTCGACGAAAAACCCATGCACGGCTACGAAATCCATCAGCGGATTTCCTCCATGCCTGGCATCATTAAAATCTGGAGCCTAAAACAGGCTTTGCTCTACGCCAAATTGGAGAAGCTGAAGGAAGCCGGTTTGCTTGAAGATGCGCCCGATCACCCCGAAGCCAACCCATCCCGGCATTATTTCAGGCTTTCACCTGCTGGTAAGCAAGCGCTCGACACCTGGATTGACTCGCCCGTCACCAGGGCACGCGACATCCGCCAGGAATTTCTGGCAAAGCTGATCATCGCCCGCAGGTACTCAACCGAACGTGCCCTGACGCTGCTGAAAGCTCAGCGGGAAGTTATCCGGCATTGGTACACCAGCCTATCCTCACAGATTGATCCACAGGCGGAGGACGAACCGGATGATTGGATTGTGCACTCCTACCGCTTATTCCGCGATGAAGCCAGCTTGCGCTGGCTGGACGACCTGGAAAGCTGGCTCATCAAGCTTGGTTGAGACCATTTACTTCTGCGATTTCGAAAACTCCTCACCTTGACCTTCAAAGCAAGGTAATTGAAGGGGGGTTAGTTGCTTTTAAGTTTTTTACACGCAATCCCGCCATTTGTTGTAGAATGAAGCCCGACTCTTAAACTGAAAGCTGCTATCTTATGACTTTAACTGAAAACACCCAATCGCCTCAAACCCGCACCAACACTCCTGTTGCCTGGATCATCCGCCTTGTCAAAGGCATCCTTGCAGGCATCGGCGCTATCACTCCCGGTCTTTCTGGTGGGGTACTCATGGTGGTATTTGGCATTTACGAACCTCTGGTGCGCTGGCTGGCTGACATTCGCAAGAAATTTATGCCCAACCTGCGCTATTTCTTGCCTGTTGGAATCGGTGGCGTGATTGGCGTGATCGCGTTTTCGGCTGTGATTGATTATGCCTTTGACCATTTTGCAGCCCAGTTCACCTGGTTGTTTATCGGCTTTATCGCGGGCACCATTCCCTCCCTGATGAAAACAGCCGGCGAACAAGGCCGCAAGAAATGGCATTGGCTGTTGCTGGCACTTTTCGCGGTGGGGATCTACCTCTTCATGACCTGGATGAAAACAATTCGCTCCGTCACGATGGAACCGAGTTTCTTGGGATGGCTGCTCAGCGGTGCGCTAACCGGGTTTGGGTTGGTGGTGCCGGGGATGAGCCCTTCAAACTTTTTGCTCTACCTAGGTCTGTATCAACCGATGGCAAACGGCATTAAAAGCCTTGACCTAAGTGTCATCCTGCCGCTCATCCTGGGGGTTGTGCTGGTGATTTTCCTCTTCGCGCGGTTGGTGAGCTGGCTCTTCCGCAAGCACCACGCCCTGATGTATCACATCATCATCGGCATCGTTATCGGCTCTACGGCTGCCATCATACCTTCGGGTGTGAAGGGCATTGGCGTTATCGCAGCTTGCGCGTTGCTCTTTTTGGTTGGCGGCGCCGCCTCGTTCGCGCTGGCAAAACTGGACGAAAAACACCCGCACGAGTCGCTCTTTTAGGCTAACAAAATCGACGGGAGGATAATCCTTCCTCCCGTTTTATTTTTTGCCACACAGCCCGACTTCAGGATTTTAATACTGGCTGACCGCAATCAAATGATTCTGTCAGTCCTTTGCCAAACTGGAAGATATGCTCCAACTGCGCCTTGCCGTCGGCATGTTGACACGCAATCGCCAAACCATCAAGCATGAAATGCCATTCAAGATTAACCTTGTTGAGAGATGCGGTAACCTCATCCAACATTTCCCAACTGAGGTCTTCCAAAGCAAGGGTGATGTGTGGCTGCCAACTCTCAGGGGAATAGAGGGGGGAAGGATCCAGAGTATAAGGCAATAACAAGTTCCAAACAGTCAAGTAAAAATCCAGTAATTGAGGCGATTTGCACACCTCAATGAATAAAACCGGTTTCTCACCGGAGAAGTAACTCAGACCTTTGGTTCGGATTACGAAGGGATCCTGCTGCAGACAAAATTTATGCAAGCGGGGAAGAATTTCCTCTTCTTGATAGCCCTCTCCCAACTGCAAAGTAAAATGAGGAAAGGGGGTGATGCGGATGTATCTCAAACCAAAGTGATCTTCCAGAAAGTCCCAGATCCGCTCGACTTTGGAGTTGTATGGTTCGGGTAAAAGGGAAATGACTGCCTGCATGCTTCCTCCTGAATTACATTCTATCATTGCAGGCGGCAGATCGCCTGGCAAATATACAAGAGGATTGTGCCTCAAATCGGAATGTTATAATGCACAGACTAAACCTTTTGCGGGAGATTGCATGATGCTGAAAGTAAAAACCACCTACGCTCCAGAAAACTCCACACTTGAAACCGACCGGGCTGCCGTCGGCATCGGCTCGAACCCAGGTGAGTTTTATGCTTATGACCTTTTATTGGGAGCATTAAGTGCCTGTTTCTACTCCACCCTGCATGACATCCTGGAAAAGCAGAAAACGGTAATTCCAACTATTGAGATCATTGTGACCGGTGAAAAGCGCACAAAAGTTCCGACGACGCTCGAATGGGTAAATCTGGATATTACAGTTACAGGTGACGTAAACGAAAAACAATTCCTGCGCTCTGTGGACCTGGCTGCCAAATATTGCTCCATCCACGAAACCATCAGCAAGGTGGCAATAATGAGCCATGAGGTGAACTTCGTTCAGTTACAGTGACCAAAATCTCGAAGTAGTGAGCGGTCGTGTAAAATAAAGGCAAGTGCACATCATTCCCCAGGTATGCTCTGTCGAAGTGTACCCAGTTCGTTTTCTCGAGGTCAGGTGAGATAGTATTAAGGCGAACCAAATGGCAACCAATCTCAAATCCTTCACTACCATCCCAAAATTGACAGACTCCGATTATACGGAAAATTACCGCGCCTTGTTCTCAAGCATGCCGGAGGGTTTTGGACTGCACGAGCTGATCTACGACCCTCAGGGGAAGGCTGTCGATTATCGGTTTCTGGACGTCAACCCGGCTTTTGAAAGCCTGACCGGGCTCTCCAAGCAGGAAATTATTGGCAGGACACATAACGAATGCCTGCCCGGAGATAACCCCATCTGGCTAGAACGATTTAGCGAAGTGGTTCGCACTGGGATTCCAGAAAAATTCGATGCGCATTCCTCCTTGGATCGGTACTACCAGGTGTTCGCCTATAAGATTGCCGACCATAAGTTTGGCGTGATATTCTCTGATGTTACCGACGAAAAACATGCGGCGGCACACAAGGAATGGCTGGCTTCCTTTCCAGAAAAAAATCCACACCCGGTTATCGAAATCGATGGCGATGGTCAGATAATCTATTTCAACAATCCAGCTGGGCAATTCAATGTTGGTGAAGGAAAGGATTCTTCATCGAATCTTTTACTTAAGGATATTGCCCCATTCCTCGTGGATTTGAAAAATGGTTATAAAGAACGGAAAAAACGCGACATACCGGTTTTGGATTATTGGTTCAGGCAATCTCTGCTCTTCTTACCGGATATTCAACACTTACGCATCTACTCGGTGGATATAACAGATCAGGTTGAGGCAAAACAAGCCTTACAGTTTATCAACACCCAACTTGAAGAACTCGTCGTTGCCAGAACTGAAGAACTTGTCATGGCAAACCAGGTCGTTCAACAGAATATTGAGCAAAGGCTTGCGTACGAACAGATTACACGGGTGAGAGAGAGGGAGCAATTCGAAACCCTGGTGGATCTACTTCCAGCCTATCTGGTGCTTTTGTCGCCGGAGAAAGAAATCGTCAGAGCAAATCGTTACTTCCGTGAGCATTTTGGCGATCCAATAGGCATGAAATGTTACCAGTGCTTATTCAATCGGGAGATAGCATGTGACAATTGCGAGTCTTTCAAACCCTTTGAAAGCCACAACCCACACCAATGGGAATGGAAAGGACCAGACGGCAATATCTATGACGTCCATGACTTTCCTTACGTCCTGGATGATACAACCATGATCCTCGAAGTGGGAATTGATATAACCAAAATCAAGCAAGCCCAACAATACCTCGATCGGATGAATAGTTACAATCGTGGACTGATTGAGATCAACTTGGATGCGTTGATGACTGTCAAGAGGTCTGGCATAATCTCAGATGTGAACGAGACTGCATTGGCTGTCACTAAACTCAAACGTGATGAGCTTATCGGAAAAGAATTTCTGGATCTTTTTACTGACAAAAATGAAGCCTTGAGAGCCTTTAATACCATATTTGAGGATGGAAGTGTCCGGGACTTTGAGCTGGACCTCATCAATCTAATTGGACAAGTTACTCCAGTGACCCTCAACGCCATTGTCTTCAAGAATGAAGAAGGGGAATTTACAGAATTTTTTGCCAGCCTGAGAGACCAAACGGAGTTCAAACGAAAAGAAGAAGAACTGAAGCAGCTAAACCAGGACCTTGAAGGATTGATCGCCGAAGATTTGCGCATGCACGATCAACTGGTGCAGGCAGAAAAATTAGCAGCTCTCGGGCGCATGTTGGCTTCTATCACCCACGAGATCAACAACCCGCTGCAAACAATCCGAAACAGCCTTTACCTGGTTGAAGCCGACACTGACCCCGCAAACCCGGCTTTGGAATATCTTCAAATTGCTTCAACTGAGACCAAGCGCATTTCCACCCTGGTCGCGCAACTTCGGGAGATCTACCGCCCCTCAACCATGCTTTCCGGCTCAAGTTTCAACCTGGCAAGCCTGGTTTCCGAAGTACATGGTTTGATGCAAAGAGATCTGGTTGGTAATCACGTGGAATGGGTCGCAGACCTGCCAGAGGAAGGTGGCTGGGATGTCAAAGGTGAGAAAGACCAGATAAAACAAGTTCTGATCAATATTTGCAACAACGCCATTGAAGCGATGCAGCCAGGAGGAGGGCGGCTCGAACTGACGCTTGTCAAGCCATCGCCGGAAGATAATGAGATTGGCATTCTGATCAGAGACACTGGTCCCGGAATTTCGACTGAATACTTGGAAAGATTGTTTGAACCCTTTCAGACTACCAAAGCGAGGGGGGGTGGATTGGGGCTGGCAATCAGTTATGAGATCGTCCAGAGACACCAAGGCAGGCTCACTGCCCGCAATTATGATGGGGGGGCTGAGTTTGCCGTTTGGCTGCCCTCCGCCTCACGATAGGCTTTAGAGGAAGGTGAATTGTTGGAAAAGATTCTGATTATCGATGACGAACCCGCGCTGCGTCAAACGCTTGGCGCAATCCTGAAAAGGTCTGGTTATGCGCCAGTGCTGGCAGGCACGGGGCAAGAGGGTATGCAAAAATTGCAGGCTGATTCTTTTTCGCTGATGTTCTTGGACATCAAGCTTCCGGATGTGATGGGGGTGGATCTGCTTCCAAAAATTCACCAGGTAGACCCCAATTTGCCGGTAATCATCCTGACTGCACATGCCACGCTCGATGCGGCTATCCAGGCAGTGCGAGGAGGTGCCGTTGATTTCCTCTTGAAACCCATCGACCCCCAGACCATTCTCGAACGTGCCGCTCAGATCCTCGCAGAAAATAGAGAACCACAAAGACAGCGAGAAATTATTTCGCAGGTTCAGGGGCTCCTGGCGGAGCTGCACGCTCCTGACGGTCCTGCTCACACAAATGAGAAGCCTTTACCACTGCAACCAGATCCGGATGCAGCTCGATACGTTGTTTGCGGCATTCTAAGGGCCGATTTACACACACAGCACCTGGAAAAGGAAGGGGATGTCATCCCTATACCGCCTTCCTCGTTTGAGTACCTGATCACACTCATGCGGCATTCACCCGAGGCAGTCTCGTTCGAGACCCTCGTCAAAGAATCTCAAGGCTATGATTGTTCAAGAAATGAAGCGCGCGATATTACACGCTGGCATATGCATAAAATTCGCAAAGTCCTGGAACAAGATTCTTCAGATCCCCAGCATCTCATCACAGTACGGGATTTTGGTTATCGCCTGGTGGGTTAACAGCAAAAGAAACCTGCACAATTTCCAGAAGTCTGATGGTTATCTGGAAAGAGTTGTGCCGGTCATCTCAAGAGCGGTCTCCAGGAGAAAAAATGGCTCAAATGGCTTGGAAACTTTAACCCATGAGCCCTCATCTTCAATGTGAGGGATAGCCCCGCATTCCTGTCCTGACGAAAGCAATATAATCGGCAGACTGGGATAATCCTTTTTAACTCTAAAGAACAAAGCCAGCCCCCGGTCATTGGTTTTACATAGGTCCAGGACCATCAGATTGAATGCGCCAACTTCGAGGAGATCCAGTACTTTTTGGTTTACTGAAGTACTGGTGACTTGAAAACCTTCGCGACTAAAAATCAGATCGAGGGTCCTTCGAAGAGAAGGGTCGTCTTCAATGATTAAGATGTTCTGTTGGATGTGCATGGTTCGCTCCAATCGTTATTCATATAATACCCAAAAGAATCGCGAGTAACATTTGGGGATATTTGTGATTATTTGCGACTATATGGGCAAGGTAGCGTTTGAGAGGAGCGCTGGCTCTTAATACGCGAGGGGGAAATTTACCACGATTCCCTTCAGACATTAACGGGAGGGATTATTCTGACAAATAAACAAAAAATCGCTTGAAAGAAGAAACACAGGATAATTAGCAAAAATTTGCATTAATTAGGGGGGGGAGTCTCACTTTTCCTTAATATTAGTTGGTTTCTTAGGACCTTCCCATTGGTTTGTAAATCATCACAAATCTTATCAAAACATCACTAACAGTATCCGGTAAGGCATTTCTTATACTTTCTGGTAGAGGAGATTTGTGATGCAAAGAATCTTACCGGCGATTAATCCCCAAGGTCTCCATACAGTTTTGAAGGTCAGACATTACTGCCTTTTGTTTAATTTTGGTCAACAAGATCACAGTAACCATCCCATTCAAAGTTCAACCCAATAAGATATCTCTCTCCAATCAAAATCAATGGAACACAATCTATAAAGGAGTTTGAAATGTTAAAACGTAAGTTACTCAACACCACAGTTCTTGTACTGTTAATCGTTTCCCTGTTTTCAGGGAATATTTCATTTAAGGTCGAGGCTGCGCCAGAAGCACTTCCAGCCTCACCGGTAGATGAAAGCGTCGTCCCTCATTATTTTGGACCCTATCCAAACTGGGGGTTAAGCGCGCTGACCATGCCTGACGTGGCAGTAACCATTACCGGTGACGGTTCTGGGGCCACCGCAAGTGCCCAGGTCGGCGCTGGCGGAGCGATCACTGGCATCACCATCACCAACCCGGGCAGCAATTACACCTCAGCGAGTGTTGGCTTCACAGGTGCTGGGGCTGGTGCCGCTGCCACAGCTGTCGTCAGCTCCACCAACACGGTGGTCGCGATTAACGTCACCAATGCGGGCATCAATTACGTGCAACCTGCAGTGGCAATCACCGGCGGCGGAGCCACCACCCCTGCGACTGCTACCGCATACGGCAGCATTTACAGCGTTAGCCTAACTTACGGCGGCAGCGGTTATACCCTTCCGACAGTCGACTTCGATTATCCCGATGGAGTTGGAGGCGTACAGGCAAAGGGTCACGTCACCTGGGACACCGCCACCGGTGTGATCACTGGTGTGGTGATCGACAATCCCGGATCCGGTTACTCACGCGCTCCAAACGTGGTTATCCGCGATGGCACCCTGTTCAATCCGCTAAATCGCCGGCAATTCAACGCTGCTCAGGAGGCCAGGGAACAGGCTATCCTAAGTGCTGAGGAAGGGCAAATTCAAGCTCTTCCTCGTGTAAATGTCCTTGACAACGCAATTGTGACTTCAACGATCAATGTCCAATCAATCGTGGTGGACACCTACGGCGCTGGCTACACCAGCGTTCCTACGGTCACGATTACCGACACTTTGGGCGGCGGCACACAGGCAACTGCAACCGCGGCGATTGATGTCGGAGCTGTCACGGCCATCAACATTACCAACCCGGGCTCCGGTTACGTAACCGGAACGGGTATCAAGAAGTTCCAGAACGAGCTGCCAATGCTCTGCGATCCTTCGGTCCTGGGGAGCTGCGCGGCAGCCTCAAACAACCTCGGTCAGTACATGCCCCTCGGTGTTCCTGATACCACCACCTTCCACGGTGCGGATTATTATGTGATTGCACTGGTGCAGCACCGTGAACAAATGAACTCCTCCCTCCCAGCCCAGGGAACGCTTTTACGCGAGTACGTACAGCTTGAAACAACCGCAAATGCCGACTGGAGCGAGAGTGTGCCCCTGTACAACCAACTTCTCGATGGCACCAAGACCCCGGCTTTGATGCCAGATGGCTCCCAGGCTATCGGTATTGGCGAGCCCCACTATCTGGGTCCGATCATCCAGGCAAACAAGGATCGCCCCGTTCGAATCGTTTTCTACAATCTCTTACCAACTGGGGCTGATGGCGATCTGTTCATTCCAGTTGACACAACATTCATGGGCTCTGGTATGGGTCCTATGGAAATGACGGATCCGGTTGATCAGGGCTCTGTGCTTGATGGTGTCCGCAACCCGACCTGTAGTGAGCCCAATTTGAGCATGATGGACCGCATGATGTGTTTCGCACAAAACCGGGCAACGCTTCACCTTCATGGTGGCATCACCCCCTGGATCTCAGACGGAACCCCGCATCAATGGATCACTCCAGCCAATGAAATGACCAGCTGGCCAGAAGGCGTCATAGTTCGCCAGGTGCCTGATATGGTCGGTCTTGCAGCCCCCGCAGGCGTGCCTGATTGTACTGCTCCCGATGATGGTTGTATGTCTTTCTATTACACCAACCAGCAAAGTTCCCGCTTTATGTTCTACCACGATCATTCCTGGGGTATCACCCGCCTGAACGTTTATGCTGGTGAAGCCGCAGGGTATGTCATCCGTGATGAGACTGAGACCGCACTGATCAACTCTGGCTTGCTGCCAAGTGGACAGTACGAAATCCCCCTGGTTGTCCAGGATAAAACCTTCGTTTCTTCTCCCGCCCAAATGGCAGAGCTCGACCCCACCTGGGATTACAGCCGTTGGGGTTCTGAGGGCGACCTTTGGTATGAACATGTGTATATGCCTGCTGAAAATCCTAATGACCCTTCAGGCATGAGCTCCTTTGGACGCTGGTTCTATGGCCCATGGTTCTGGCCGCCTGCTGACCCTGTGTACCCTCCTATCGCAAACCCCTATTTTGGTTTGGACCCAGAAGGTGCTGATGGCATCAGGCATACCGCAGATGATTGGGGCATTCCCCTGGCAACACCCTGCGATCTGGATATTGCTTCCACCTGGCAGTACGATACCGAACCCTTCTGCGAGCCGCCACTTATCCCCGGTACGCCTAACAACTCAGCTGGTATGGAAGAGTTTAACGATACTCCACTGGTAAATGGCACGGCTTATCCGACACTAACGGTTGACCCAACCGCCTATCGCTTCCGCATCCTTAACGCCGCTAATGACCGCTTCTGGAACTTGCAGTGGTATGTTGGCGATCCCACAACTGCTGATCCACTGATCGGTGCAACCGAAGTTGCCCTCAATCCATTGGAAGTGGCAGCTGCACAACTGGATCCGGTAGTCTTCCCCACCCCCGACTTGACACTCAGCCCGTCTGGTCCGGAATGGTACCAGATCGGAACTGAAGGCGGCTTCCTGCCCGAACCGGTTATAGTCCCAAATCAACACATCACCTGGATCACCGACGGAACTCGCTTTGACGTTGGAAACGTTGACTTGCATGCTGTCTTACTTGGACCTGCAGAGCGTGCTGATGTTATCGTTGACTTCTCGCAATTTGCTGGTCAGACTTTGATACTCTACAATGATGCCCCTGCGGCATTCCCTGCCCGCATCGCCACGTATGACTATTACACCGGGATGCCGGATATGTACCCCAACTCAGCTGCCCTGGTAATGCCAGGTTATGGCCCCAACACCCGCACCATCATGCAGGTCAAGGTCAATGCAATTGCGCCAACCCCCGCATACAATTTCAACACGTTGCGATCTGCCTTCTTGCACAAAGCAAATGGCACGGGTGTATTTGAATCCAGTCAGAACCCTACCATTGTCGGTCAGGCAGTTTACAACTCAGCCTATGGCACCGATTTCACTACCGGCGGTTGGTGTAACAGTCCGATCAACCCAAGTGCCCGCTGTGATGGTTACGCGCGCATTTCCGATCAGGGCGGTGATATCTTCAAGTTCGACACCCTGGTGGGAAACCAAATCGGCGTACCAATTGAGCCAAAAGCCATTCATGATGAAATGAATGCAACCAATACAGAGCCATTCGGAAGAATGCAGGGAAATCTTGGACTGGAAATTGTTCCGGCGACCCCAGCATTACAAAACGTGGTCTTGTATCCATTCATCAACCCGCCAACAGAAATATTTGACGGCACTCACTTACCAACTACTGATACCCTTACACCAATATCGGTCGGAACGGATGGTACCCAGATTTGGAAGGTTACACACAACGGTGTGGACACACACCCTATTCACTTCCATCTGTATGACGTCCAGGTGTTGAACCGGGTAACCTGGGACAACATCATCATTCCACCCGACCCGACTGAATTAGGCTGGAAGGACACAGTACGGGTAAGCCCCTTGGAAGACACGTACTTTGCGATCAGACCGATCATACCTGTTTTCCCATTTGAAATTCCAAACTCCATTCGTCCTTTGGACCCGATGATGCCACTGGGTAGCATCGCGATGTTTGTCTCAACAGACCCGAAAGGTAATCCCGTTGATCCAATTGTCAACAGCCTGGTCAACTTTGGCTGGGAATACATGTATCACTGTCACATCCTCTCTCATGAAGAGATGGACATGATGCGTCCGAATATTGTGGCGATGCCCCCGATCGCGCCAAATGGTCTGGCTCACACGATCAGCGGGAACACTCTCACGCTCACATGGCAAGATAACTCAATCACCGAGACGGAGTTTGAAATCATGGCGACGAACGACGGATTCAACTGGATCAGCCTCGGGAGCGTTCTTTCCCCGTTGGATCAGCCTAATACCCATGGTTTACGCAGCTTTACCGACCTAAACTATAACGGCACGCGCATCGCGTACCAGGTTATAGCCAAGAATACTATCGGTTATCTGCATACAACCCCGCAAAATCTGAACATTAGCTATACAACAGATTTCCCCTCACTCACGGTTCAATCCATGTCAGCTCAGTATTTCCTGACTGGTCCGATGATTCAGCTGTTCCTTCCGCTGATGAATAAGTAAAGCATCAATTGGTTTTACGGGCTGCAGGCGCCCCAAAACATCACTTCCTCACCCTGCAGCCCATTCTCTCCACAAAAGAGGCTTCCCTGAAATCTGGGGAAGCCTCGATTTATATATCGGGTCAGGAATTTCCCCTGACCATCATTTCAGGATTATTGGCAATAGCATTCCGTAGCCGGGGACTACTTTCATCCCAAACAAAACGGCGGTACCCGTCAGGTTGGCGAAGGCGGACTCAGCTTTGATGTAGACGGTCTGGTTTTTTGGAACCACCACACCCAGGCTGGTGCTGGTATTCACCGCCGGTGCCGTTGCGCTTCCCAAAAGCGTGGTGCCATCGGAGTCATAAACAGACACGCGAACTGCCGCTCCCCCTCCGATTGTTCGTGCAAAGATAAAATAGCGGTCCTGATCGCCCGATGAGAATTTGAACCAATCCGCGTCTCCCAATCCGCAGATATTGCGCTGCTGTTCAGCACCAAAACTGATGAACACTGCTGTCGTTGCAGTATCATCCTGCTCCGCGGAATCCCCAAGGCACGTGGCAGGCGTTGTCACGGTGATTTCGGCTGCGTCCCCGGCGAGCCAGGCTTCTGGCTGCCCATTGTTGTCAATTGCGCGCATGCGGAAGCCATAACTGCCACCCGGCACACCAACAAACCAGGCTGCCCGTACGCCCGCAGAATAGGTCATCTGGCGAGATTCGGACCATGCCTCCGCGCCGCTACGCCACTGAACCTGGAAGGAGGAAATCCCTGCCCCTGAAGCAGTTGCAGTCCAATTGAGCAGGAATGCCGTCCCATCATACGTGGTCGGTGCGCTCATTTGGCTGACCGGGGGTGGGCAAGCATGGTCCACCTGGATGGTGCGGCGGGAAAGTAAGCTGACCACGTTGCCTTCGTGATCCCATATCTTCAAAGCAACCTCGAGCGGACCGTTCAGCGGCCCAACCTGGCAAAGATTTACATCCCAATCGAAGACTCCCGCGGCATTAGGGTTACTGACCCGCGGCGCGATCTCGCGCCAGCTGCCGCCAATCAGCCCCAGGAGGACAGCGGTATTGACGTGCACATCGTCCTGCGTGCTGGCAGTGACATCCATCAGTGGGTTGCTTCCCGGCGCCACCACCGCTCCAGCCACAGGGCGCGTGAGCTGCCCGGTGGGTGGGTTTGCGCCAGTGTTCCCGGAGGTAAACCAATCGTTGTTCGGGTTCAGCGGGTCAGCTTTGTTGCCGAGGCACTGCGTCGCGCCATCATAAATGGGTAGGTGCGTGACCTCGTAACAGCTGCGTGGGATGCCATTATTGATCGCTACGTCCGTGAAACGCGCATCCATTGAATATCCCCAGGGATAGCCACCATCACCGGTCCAGAAGGATGGAACCACCATGAAGTGGACATGCTCCGAGGTGCTGTAGCCGGTGTCATCCGTGTCGCCGATGTAGGCTCCCCGACCGACGGGGGTGCCTTCAACAAAGTGGTTTGGCACGGTTCCATTGGCAAGGTGCAGATAAATCTGGTAATTCCCACCTGCGTCGTAAAGAACGTTGTAATTCGTACAGGTTGTGCTGCCATCTGTGCAGCTGTCACGGTAAGAAACGACCGTTCCCGCCCGGGAGGCGACCATAGGGAAATGACCAACATCCGTAAAATCGTAAGCATACTGGCAGTAGGCTTGCTCGCAACTTGGATAACCAAGGGGAGGATAATTGTTGAAGTGCAGGACGGAACCCTCGAGTTTGTGGGCAGTGCCAGCAACGTAAGGAAGGTAATAACCCCAGACGGTCTGCGGGCTTTCTGCTGGAGCTTGATGACCTGAAGATTGCAGTTCAGCGGGTAAATATCCTTGCGGCAGTTGGCTGACGGCTTCGTCCCAACCTGCATCGCCTTTTAGCAATACCTGCCAGCCATCAGCGGTGAATGTCGCCATTGCCACGCCAGGTTCAGTTCCGAGAATCCGCCCGCTGTAGTCGCGCAGCGCCAGCCAGAGGACAGCAGTTTTACCGTCGGGGGAAATGAACGCTTCGTCCAGCACCGGCTCAAACAGGCTCGCGATTGGATCATCCTGATTGGCAGCCAGAAATTGATCATAACGCTGCTGGTAAGCTATCCAAAGCGCTTCCTTTTCAGTCCCACTCGCAAGCTGTGGCGGTGGGGGTGTTGCTGAGACGAGCAAAAACGTCATAAGAAAGGCGAAGACAATTTGTACAACTGCCCGAAGGTTCCAGCCATGTGATCGCATTCGAAAAAACAAGCAAGATTTCATAGTGTCAACTTAGCAAGTTTTAAGCCAAAAACGGTTCAAGTCGTAAAGCCAATTCGAAATGTGTTGAACGGTGAATAGATAATAATTCTACCGGAGAATAATCTCAATTAATATTATATATAATCTCACAGTAGGATACAAAATCAATTTGATAACTTAGGAAATAAAGAAAAGCAGGTTTTTCTGGTCTTTCCGAAGGCTTGGTTTCTCGCGGTTTCTTAAAACAAAACACGATGGTTGTGAAACAACCACCGTGTCAAAGGTAGAGGTAGGTAAAGACCAGACGAGCAGGCGATGCTCGACGGGAATGGCTAAGTTGTAGGGGTTCTCTTACGTCGGTTTCACAACAACGCAAAACAACCATTCTGCAGAAATAAGACTAAATCTTGATTTCGATGTCGACGCCAGCGGGGAGGCTGAGGCGCATCAGCATATCGATGGTCTTTGAATCGGGTTCCAAAACGTCGATCAGACGATTGTGGGTGCGGATTTCAAAGTGTTCCTGGGAGTCCTTATCGATAAAGGTCGAACGGCGAACCGTGAACTTCTCGATGCGGGTGGGCAGAGGTACAGGACCAACTACCTTGGCGCCGGAACGCTCTGCGGTCTCGACGATGCGCTTCGCGCTTTGGTCGAGGATGCGATGATCATATGCTTTCAGACGAATTCTAATTTTTTGCTTTGCCATTTTCTACCTGTTCTATTTTTTTTGTCATTCAGGAGCTTTCGCTCCTGGAAATGTCGAATTAACCTCAACCGTTTAACCGACCGAGGATCTTTTTCATGTAGCCATCCGAAACCTGGGAGTAGTGCTTGAACTCCATGGTGAAGACTCCCCGACCTTGCGTCGCGGAGCGCAGCTCGGTGGCGTAGCCAAACATCTCTGAAAGAGGCACTTCGGCGTGGAGGGCTTTGGCGTTGCCAAATCGATCTTCCATGCCCAGGATGTTACCCACACGGGCATTGACCTGACCAATCACGTCACCTGTGTACTCTTCAGGAACGGTGATTTCAACTCTCATAATGGGTTCCAGGATAACTGGTGTGGCCTTTTCTGTTGCCTCTCGCACTGCCATCAATGCAGTCGTGCGGAAAGCCATTTCGCTCGAATCCACCTCGTGGTACGAACCGTCCACCAGTGTGATCTTGAAGTCAGTCATCGGGAAACCAGCCAGAGGACCGCTCTCGGCGGCATCGATCGCGCCTTTTTCGATCGCGGAGAAGTATTCCTTGGGGATCGCTCCACCGCGAACTTTGTTTTCAAAGACAACGCCAGAGCCATTTTCCAACGGCTCAAGGTCAATCACCACATGACCAAACTGCCCATGACCACCCGTCTGTTTACTGTAGCGATAGCTAAAGTTCTTGATGGGTTTGGTAATCGCTTCGCGATACGCCACACGGGGTTTGCCGACGTTAGCCTGCACTTTGAACTCGCGCAGAAGGCGAGTGACCAGGACGTCCAGGTGGAGTTCACCCATCCCGGAAATCACGGTCTGCCCGGTGGCTTCATCCTGGCGGATCTGGAAAGTAGGATCTTCTTCTGCCAGTTTGATCAGCGAGTCGGACATTTTTTCCTGATCTGCCTTGGTCTTGGGTTCAATCGCGATCGAAATGACCGGATTGGGGAAACTGATGGTTTCCAGTAAGACCGGATTGGTGGGATCGCACAGCGTGTCGCCAGTAAAACTGAATTTCAGACCGAGGATCGCGCCAATGTCACCGGCGCCCAATTCCTCAATATCCTCACGGCGATCAGCGTACATGCGCAGCAAGCGCCCAACGCGTTCTTTTTTATCCTTCGAGGCATTGTAGACGGTGTTGTTTTGTTTGACGGTACCAGAATAAACGCGGATGTAAGCCAGCCGACCCATGTAGGGATCGGTGACGATCTTGAACACCAGCGCTGAAAGCGGTTCGGTGGGATCGGCGTGTCGCTGTACTTCGCTGCCGTCACGCACGAGCGTGGCGTCTACGGGGGGGATATCCAATGGGGAGGGCAGGTAATCAATTACCGCGTCCAACACGTATTGCACGCCCTTGTTGCGCAAACTGCTGCCACAGAAAACTGGGGCGGCTTTGTTTGCAAGTACGGCAACTCTCAGGGCGCTCTTGAGTTCAGCTAAGCTGATCGTTTCGCCTTCGAGAAATTTGTTTGTGAGGTCATCATCTGTTTCAGCGATGCGTTCAACGAGCGTGGCACGCTTTTCTGCTGCCAGCTTGCGAAGTCCTTCAGGGATCTCCGTGACGGCTGGTTCAACGCCAAGCTCATCAGAGAAAGTCACAGCATTCTCCTCAAGCAGATTCACAAAACCGATAAAACTTGATTCTTCACCAATCGGGATGTGCATTTCCAAGGCGTTAGCGCCCAGGCGTTCGCGAATGCTTTGCACGGTGCGTTCATATGAAGCCCCTGTGCGATCCATTTTGTTCGCAAAACAGATGCGAGGGACAAGGTACTTATCAGCCTGGCGCCAAACGGTCTCACTCTGGGGTTCCACGCCCTGGACTGAATCGAACACCACCACGCCACCATCCAAAACACGCAATGAGCGTTGTACTTCGGCGGTGAAATCGATGTGTCCGGGAGTATCGATCAGGTTGATGCGATAACCCTTCCATTCAGCTGTAACAGCAGCGGAAACGATCGTGATACCACGTTCGCGTTCCTCGGGCATCCAGTCGGTAACGGTGGTACCGTCGTCAACATTGCCAAGGCGATAAGTTTTACCGGCATAAAACAAAATCCGCTCGGTAGTGGTAGTCTTACCAGCGTCAATATGGGCAATTACGCCGATATTTCGGGTTCGTTCGAGCGGATTTTCGGTCATAGTTTAACCAACAGTTAGTTAAGGTGCAAATCCTGCTTACATGCGGAAGTGGGAGAAAGCACGGTTGGCTTCCGCCATCTTGTGTGTTTCTTCCTTGCGGCGGATAGAGGCGCCCTGATTCTCGGCAGCATCCATCAATTCACCAGCTAACTTCTCAGAGTAAGATTTGCCGGAACGAGCCCTGGAGGCTGTGATGATCCATCGCATAGCCAGGGTCAGACGGCGTTCAGGGGCAACTTCCATAGGCACCTGGTAAGTGGCGCCACCAACACGGCGAGGGCGGACTTCCATCATCGGGCTGACGTTTTTGAGCGCCTGCTCGAAGACTTCGATACCGTCTTTACCGGTTTTCTGGCTGATTTGATCGATAGCGTCATAGACCAGCCTGGTAACGGTGCTTTTCTTGCCGTTAAGCATGATGCGGTTGATCATCATCTGCACACGCACATTATTGAAACGTACGTCTGGAGTGACTTCTCGCTTTTCGGGTTTAATTCTTCTTG
>CAYPBU010000040.1:0-12260 GCA_964409045.1 uncultured Anaerolineaceae bacterium
ATTTAGAAAAACTCCTTTAAGTTGTTATCGAACGTTGCCGTTTGTTATCACAATTTTAAAACCTTCCGGGAGGGAGGTTCTTGCCCTTGAATTGTACCCTTAAACCCAAA
Organism: uncultured Anaerolineaceae bacterium; assembly: GCA_964409045.1. Taxonomy (GTDB): domain Bacteria; phylum Chloroflexota; class Anaerolineae; order Anaerolineales; family Anaerolineaceae; genus Mesolinea. Next base: position 111 of record CAYPBU010000040.1, read on the forward strand.
ACCGGGGGCTGTTTAGTTGGTGAAATATTGAAAAAACAATCCTCATGAAGGAAACGCTTCTAGATGAAGCACAAATCTCAAATGGTTCACAAAAGATGTCGATTCTCCAGCTCTTTCCTTGCAAGCAGCAACGTTGAAAGGCTCTTACCGTCTGCCAGTCTGCCATCCTGAGCCATTTCCATTAGCTCTGAAATGGGCACCACGACTGTTGTCAGGAACTCGTCATCGTCCTGCTCAAGGGGAGCATCTTTGAGGTTCAATGCCAGGAAAACATGCATGTACTCCGTCGAGTAGCCTGCCGCCATGAAAAAGCCGCCCAACGAGATCATCTCGCCGCAATCCTTGCCGATTTCTTCGCGTAATTCGCGGTGAGCCGTGATGATGGGCTCTTCCCCAGGGTCCATCACCCCTGCCGGCAGCTCGAGCAATTCCTGCTCCGCCCCAATACGATACTGCCGCACCAGGTAGACCTGACCCAACCCATCTACTGGTAGGATTGTAACCGCGTCCACATGTTGAACCAGATCGTAGTCGCGCTCCCTACCATCGGGCAATCGAAAATGTACACGTTCAACGTCAAAGGGTCTTAGTTGCAAAAGGGTTTTCCGTGAAAGGATAGCAGATTCCATGTTCTTCTCCGGTTAACAAAAATAGGAGGCTCGCGCCTCCTATATTGTAATCGGGGATTGGTTTACGGAATTTGCAGAGTTGCAATTCCAGACAAATCATAAGGCTCTTGCAAGCCATTCAACTGGATGATTTGCTCCGGCCAGACATCGCCATAGGCGCAGGCGACGTAGTAGACACTCTCGCCCGGGCTTACATTCCAGGTGTCGGGATGTTCAAGCAGCGAACGATCGTCAGTAGGCCAGGCACCAGTCTGAGGAACTTCGAGCACGTCGCCGATGCTAAGCATGCTACCAGCAAACAGGTTGTTGATAGCCAGCATATCGCCGGGGTCAACGTCGAAGCGCCGCGCCAGGCAATAGATAGTCTCGCCGCTCTGCACGGTCCAGGTGGTGGGTCTGGTCATGGGCTGAAGGGTGGGCAGCGGGGTTGGGGTGGCTGTGCCGACTGGGATTGGAGTCGGTGGAACCTGCGTGATCACCTCGGGCGTGCCCAGAGGATTCTGAACAATCTGGGTAGGCATGTTGAATTCCTGCATGATGGCTTGCGCGGTCATGGTAGCGCTCAGGATCTGCTGATCAACAGGCAGAGGGGTATTCGCCACGTCAATCACCTTGGGTGTTGTGGCGGGGGGCGTGGAAGCTTTTCGCACGCAACCCGAGAACGCAAGCACCAGGATCAGTGGGATAAGTAGTAATAGTGATGATTTCTTCATTTCATTCTCCTTAAATACAGACATACTTCTTGCCTTTTAGGTAGCAATTATTGTGCCACCTACAATTAAAAGAACGACCCTGTTTATTACAGGGTCGGATTCTATAACCCGATAGAAAATAGATATTCTCTTGGACAGAATCAGATTAACCGCGCAAGGTAACACCCAAGCCTGGTTTCTCAGGAACATGGATGTTGGCATTCTCGTCAAAATGTAACCCTTCAAAGGGATCATTTGTAACCAAAAGGCTGGCATCCAGATCCAACCAATCCGCATAACCTGATAAGTGTGACATGGCTGTCAGGCCGATGGAGGTCTCGATCATGCAGCCCAGCATAATCTGCATATTCTTGCCCTTTGCCCAACGAATCATCTCCAGAGCTGGTGTTAGGCCACCAACCTTCATCAGTTTTATGTTGACGCCTCTTACTCCAGCGCCTTGTAATACTTTTACATCTTGCAACGTGCGCACAGACTCATCCGCAACGATTGGAATACTGGTCAGAGCTTGCAGGTCGCCCATAGCTTCTTGTTCAGAAACTCCTAAGGGTTGCTCCAACAATTCCACATTAAAGTGTTCAAGATGTTTTAGATAGTCCCGAGCTTGCTCCTGAGACCAACCTGCATTTGCATCAACCATTAAACGGGCGTCGGGTCTGGCTGCGCGAACTGCTTTCAAACGATCTATATCCCGATCATCGCCAGCAAATTTCAGTTTTATGATGGGAAACTTGTTCACCCGCAGCGCTTCAGTTGCCATGGCTTGGGGGGTGTCGACTGAGATAGTAAAACTGCTGGGTTTGGGTGCCGGATGTTTCAAACCCATGGCCACACAGAGCGGTAAGCCCTGTTTACGGCTGATGTAGTCATGCAAAGCCAGGTCTATTGCAGCCCTGGCTGGAGCTGGACCATCTGGATCAAGCCAATCCCGGATATCAGCAAATCGCGCTGGCAGAGGATCCGAACGTTCTGATTGTTTCTGCCAATAATCCAGCATGGAGTCGCGACTGATGTTGTAATAAGGCGGAATAGTCCCCTCCCCCCAACCGCTGTCTCCTCGCATCCTTATCCAATGTGCCTCGCGGTTCTCGCTTGCTCCGTATGAAAGTCTGAAAGGAATCCTAAGGTGTAGCTGGATAGCCTCCCAAGAGAAAAGACCCTCAATTTGGTGCATCGTCATCTCCTTAGTTTCAAACCCAGGTCCGTTTTAGGCAAAATGGCAGGCAACAAAATGGTTTGGCTCGATCTCCCGGTATTCAGGGTCTTCTTTGAAACAAATTTCCTGAGCTATTGGGCAGCGTGTGTTGAAATTACAGCCTTGAGGGGGATTGAGAGGGCTCGGAATGTCTCCCTGGAGGATAATCCGTTGTCGGTCCCGTGCTTTGCGTGGATTTGGAATCGGCACAGCAGACATTAACGCTTTGGTATATGGATGTCGGGGATGCAGATAAATCTCATTCCGGTCAGCCAATTCCATCACTTTGCCCAGGTACATAACAACCATCCGATCACTGATGTGCCGGACCATACTAAGGTCATGTGCCACAAAGATGTAAGTTAAACCCAATCTATCCTGAAGCTCTTCCAGGAGGTTGACCACCTGAGCTTGAATGCTCACATCCAAGGAAGAAATAGGTTCGTCACAAATAACAAGATCAGGGTTAAGCGCCAAAGCACGCGCAATGCCTATGCGTTGACGCTGACCACCAGAAAATTCATGTGGGTAACGGTTTACGAAATCTGGATTGAGACCAACCAATTTTAGTAAATCCTGAACTTTATCTTGTTTTTCAGATCGGTTTAGTTTTGTATGCACATCAAGTGGCGCTGAAATGATTGACCCAACTGTCATTCGTGGATTGAGAGAAGCGTAAGGATCCTGAAAGATCATTTGCATACGCCGGCGCATTTTGCGTAAATCGTTCTCGGGCAAACTCGTCAGATCAACACCATCAAAAATAATCTGACCAGATGTTGGGTGATAGAGCTGCAAAATTGTTCGGGCAACTGTGGTTTTTCCACAGCCTGTTTCACCCACAAGCCCCAGAGTTTCGCCATCAAACACATCAAAACTCACATCATCCACCGCTTTAACAAATCGCACCTGGCGGTTGGTGAACAATCCCTTTGAAACAGGGAAGTATTTCTTTAGGTTCTTTACCTGAAGGAGTACCTTTTTTTTCGTGTTCATGAAACACCCATTTTCTGAACTTCACGCCAACGCCAACAGGCGACAGTATGACCCTTTTCTGGTCCATCTTCCAATTGAGGCTGTTCTTTCGCGCACCTTTCTCCACGGTAAGTGCAACGGGCAAAAAATGGACAACCGGGTGGCAAATCTACCAAATCTGGCGGAAGACCAGGAATAGAGATCAGCTTGGTGCCAGGCGCCTCGTCGATACTTGGAAGTGAACCTAACAAACCCATGGTGTAAGGATGCAAGGTGTGGTTATAGATATCATCCACCAAACCACGTTCGATGATCGAGCCTGCGTACATAACGTTGATGCGGTGAACCATTTCTGCCACAATGCCAAGGTCATGAGTGATCCACATTACCGACATACCCAAGTCTTGCTGCAGCTTGATGACAAGATTAATAATTTGAGCCTGGATGGTCACATCCAATGCTGTGGTAGGTTCATCCGCAATCAGCAGCTTAGGCTCACACGAAAGAGCCATAGCGATCATCGCTCTTTGACGCATACCCCCAGAGAATTGGTGCGGATAATTATCAAAGCGTTTCCGTGCCTCTGGAATTCCGACCAGGTTGAGTAGTTCAATGGTCCTTTCCTTAGCCTGCTTTTTACTCATTTTCTTGTGCAGGATGAGCGCTTCAGATATCTGAAAACCGACCGTATAAACAGGGTTTAGAGAAGACATTGGGTCCTGAAAGACCATCGCAATCTCGTGACCGCGCACGGAGCGCATTTCTTTTTCATTGAGCTTTAGCAGGTCCCTGCCATCAAAGATCACCTCACCAGCCGCAATTTCACCCGGCGGGATTTGAATCAAACACATGATTGACAGAGCATGCACGCTTTTTCCGCAGCCACTTTCCCCAACAACGCCCAGAATTTCACCATGTTCAAGGGAGTAAGAGATGCCGTTTACCGCGTTTACAGTACCATCCTGGGTGTGAAAGCGAGTTGTCAGATTCTTGATTTCCATTAATGGTTTCATAGTTATTCCGTTACTCACACGCGCATTTTTGGATCAAGGGCATCGCGCAAGCCATCACCCAAAAGATTGAAACCCAGGACGCTGAACATGATCGCCAGACCGGGGAAAAGCACCGCCCACCAGGCTCCGCTGGATAGATATTTGTAGCTGTCGCCCAACATGGCTCCCCATTCGGGCTGGGGTGGAATAGCGCCCAACCCTAAAAAGCCAAGCGCAGCAGCAGATAGAATCGCGTTAGCCAAGCCCATTGTAGCCTGGACAATGATCGGAGAGAGGATGTTTGGTACGATATGTTTGAAGAGGATTCGTCCATGCCCTTCGCCTACCGATTGAGCAGCCAAAACGTATTCTTTTTGGGCGACAGATAAGACCGCCGACCGCGCCAGGCGAGCGTAAATTGGGATGCCCACAACCCCAATGGCAATCATGCCCTTTTCCAATCCCGGACCGAGAAAAGCAACAATCGCGATAGCTAACAAGTAGCTTGGGAAGGAGAGAATGATATCCATGATCCGCATCACGATGTTTGAGAACACTTTTCCACCAACTGGTTTCGCAAGCAGCAATCCAATCCCCAGACCAACTATTCCGCAGACTAGCGCAACCATCGGTCCCACAAGCAGTCCGGAAATTGCGCCAATTAGCGTGCCGAAGAGCCCAAATAGTATTCGGCGCAATTTGGACTTGTTTGCCAAAAACGATCGAGCCAAAATGGAAACGATTCCTAATAAGCCAAACAAAAGAATCTGAGCAGGTTGCCTGGCAATCCAGGCTGGTAATGCTCCCAGGCTCATTCCAATTCCAGCCATCAACAGTGTCTTTTCAAAACGATTTAGATCAGCAGTTTCAAAAAAGCCCGCAAACAGACCGAGTATTCCGCCTATTGCCAGAGAGATGCTGACTGCCACCAGCCCTACTCTGAGTGAATTCCAACCGCCGTGTACGACACGTCGGAAAATATCTCTTCCAAGTTTATCCGTGCCAAATATGTGAATCTCTGGAGACTCCTCAGAAACCCGCAACACAGGAGCTAAGAGTTTTGATCCATAATCAAGATCCATTTTGGCATCATATTTCCAAAAGAAGTGCGCACCAACCGCAGAAAGCACGAAAACGGTCACAACGATCAGACCAATCATTGCAGTGCGGTTTGAAATCAAGCGCCTCCAGGCGTCCAACCACAATGACCTGTGCTCACGAACCGCGAAATCAGTCAGGTCTTCCAGAACAGGGGGAGTCTCTGTCATCATCGACCTCACTCGTATGAAATCCGCGGATCAAGTGCTGCATAAGAAAGATCCACTAATAAGTTTACAAGCATGAAAATAATAGCTATGAGCAAAGTGACACCTTGAACAATCGGGTAATCACGCCCAAGGATAGAGTCGTAAACCCATTTGCCAATGCCCGGCCATGAGAAAATTGTTTCAGTAAGGACAGCGCCGGCCAAAAGGGATCCGACTTGTATGCCAATAATGGTAATTACAGGCAAAAAGGCGTTCTTGAGCGCATGTCTAAAAAGGACAACCCTTTCTGCCAGACCCTTTGCAGAAGCAGTCCGTATGTAATCTTCCTGCAGGACATCCAACATGCTCGAGCGAGTCATTCTGGTTATGATCGCTGTTGGGATGGTCGCGAGTGAAATCGCAGGCATAATGATATGTTTCAGTGCATCCGTAAATCCAACCCAATTGCCTTTCAACAGGCTATCCAACAGAAGCAAATTTGTAATTGGTTCAATCTTAATGCCGCTCGAAAGCCGACCTCCGGACGGCAGCCATTTGAGGATTACTGCGAAAAGCATAATCTCCATGATGCCCAGCCAGAATATTGGAACTGAAACACCGACCAAAGACCCCACCATGGTCGTTCCATCCAGAATTGAGTTTCGCCGTGCAGCCGACAAAATCCCAATGGGAATACCGACTATTAATGAAATACCCATGGCAAGCAGAGCCAATTCAACGGTAGCAGGAAACCGCTCTTTTAATGTTTCTGCAATCGGAATCCGACGATGAATGGAATCTCCCAAATCAAACTTCAGCAGACGCCCAAAATAGCGTACATACTGACTGTCAAAAAATCCGGAAAGGTCACCTTCCGCTAATGCGTCGCGATCCAAAAAAGCTGGCTTATCCAGCCCAAACTGCTCCCTGATCCGGGCTACGTTTTCGGTAGTGGCATGCTCTCCCAACATTGCTACTGCGGGGTCACCTGGTATCAGTCTTTGAAAAAGAAAAATCACCAAGGTGACGCCAATGAGCGTTGGAATGACAGAAAGTAACCTACGAAGGATATAGCGGCCCAAAATGACCTCACTTCAACTTTAACCTTGGGGGGCGGCATTTGCACCGCCCCCCAAGTCTAATGGTTTCTCAAAACTGGTAAGCGCTTATATTGATACTACCTTATTCAGAGAAATAGACGTGCTCGAAATTCTCCGCGCCTACAGGTTGTGGCACATAGCCCTGAACAGTGGCTGAAAGAATTAGAGGTGTATTGTTGTGACCCAACCAAAGCCTGGCCACATCATCATGCAGCATCTGCTCAGCCTGGCGATAGAGCGCAGCGCGTGCTTCTGGATCTGGTAGGGTAACAGCTTCCTGCACTAGGGCTGCGAGGTCAGCATTTTGATACCAACCTTCCTGTTTGATCGGTTCAGCACCGGAGTTAAAGAAGTACCCCAAGAAGTTATCAGGATCGCCATTATCACCGCCCCAACCCAGCATGTAAAGGCCCATCAATGTACCATTTCTGCGACCGCCCAAGTAAGTTGGCCAATCTCCTTCAAGGTAGAGTTCAGCATTGAAGCCTGCAGCATTGAGATTAGCAGCCATTCCTTCACCGATCTCTTTTGCAGCCGGGAAGTAGAAGCGGGTCACGGGCATGTAATAAAGGCGCAGTGGGATTTTCTGACCGGCGGTGTAGAGAACATTACCATCCGCATCCGTAACATCTTCTGCCACTGTCACTTCCTTTAGACCATCCGGGAAACCTGCGTCAGCCAGTAAGGATTTGGAAAGTTCCGGATCATAGGTCCAATCTTGAATGTCTGGGTTATGACCAAGCAACAATGGAGGCAGGAAGTTTGAGGCCACAGATCCGTATTTTCCGAAGAAGTTCGAGATCAAGCCTTCTTTATCAATCGCGTGGACAACTGCCTCGCGCACACGAACATCCTGAAACTCCAGGATCTTGAAGTTAAAGGCAATATAGCTGGTATTTAACGCAGGGCGGGTTAGAATCTGTAAATTAGGATCTGCTTCAGCAGTTGCAAGATCTTCAACTACAGCTTGCTCCAACGCGTCGATATCGCCAGCCTGCAGTGCCAGGAAGCGGGCTGAATCATCAGGGATGACCCGGATGATCACATTCTTGACTTTTGCCGGCTCACCCCAGTAATCTTCATTGGCAACCAGTACAATCTCGGTACCTTCCTGCCATGAAACGAACTTGTAAGGTCCAGTTCCTACACAACCGCCATTCGGTGTGCCGTATGCTTCCCCAGCTGCTTCGATCGCAGCAGGGCTTGAGATCGCGAACATATCCATGGCTAGATTAGCCAGGAAAGGAGCCATTGGTGAACTCAGAACAAATTCAATATTGAGATCGTCGATCTTATTAACTGCTGTAATGATGCTCGCGTCGTCAAATCCGCCCCACATAGCCTCATAATACTCAAATACCTGGCTGGGGAAGTGGTAGGGATTGTCAGTGAAGCGCCAACGCTCAAAGTTGAAGATTACCGCGTCCGCGTTAAAGTCAGTGCCATCATGGAATTTCACCCCCTCGCGCAATTTGCAGGCCCAAACGCTTGCATCTTCATTGGCAGTACATTCGGCCAAAGATGGCACGGGATTGGTAGTGCCAAGTTCAAAAGCGTAGAGTGAATCCAAGACTTGCCCAGTGACCCTGAATGATTCACCGTCAGTGACCAGGGAAGGATCCAGCTGCACCGAATCAGCTCCACGTCCAAAGATAAACGTGTCTTTTCCAACTTCCGCGGGCGCCTCAGGTTCAACCTCAGTCTCTGCAGGCGCATCTGGCTTGACCTCAGTCTCCGCAGGGGCTACTGCTGGAGCCGCGCAAGCTGAGAGAAGCATGCTAAATACAATTAGAAGCCCAAACAATGTGTAAAATACTTTTCTTTTCATTTTTCTCCTCATGTCTGATTAGTTAATTTTCGTAAATTTGAATTTAGGCGATTGACTTTATGCAAATTTACCTCCTTCTAGAACAGGAAAAGGTAACGACTATTCGATTCTTTTACAAAGGCTGAGTATGGGAGATATTATAACATTTTTTAGAATTTCATCTCATATTACTTTTTTTACGGTTAGTAATTGGTTAATCCACTGGTGAATAATTGAATATCTGGGAAGTAATCGCAAAAGCATGCTCAAAGAGGATGCTTTATGGGTGTTATGGAACTCAAACCTGCGATCTCTGCATTATCAACGCCACTCTCCAATCAACTGAACTAACCGTCTGAAGAATGTGGGTAATAGCTGATTACCTTTAATCATCGCGAATTGAATTTAAGATAACAAAAAGCACCTCACAATGTGAGGTGCTTTTTTAAGCCACGCTAAGAACTAAATCTTCTTCAGCACTGGGAGGCCGGAGGCCAATTCCACAACGGTCTTGCCGGCGGGGACTTTTTCAACTTCCTGACCCTTACGGATATCGGTTGAAAAATAATAGAGCTCGGTTTCTTTTCCTGATGCACGTTTCACTTTCTTGACGTGGAGGAAATATTCTTTACCTTTGGTGTTTTTAAAGCTGAATGCCATCTTAATACTCCTTTGTTTATGTGACAATATTAATCAACTAACGAGTAAAGTGTACTCTTTGCCGTAGGCTTTGTCAATTATTATCGAGGCGGACGTTGTACTGCCAGATTTCACCGGATTGGTTCTGAATGCCTATATGGTGATTGCTGCTTGCCCAAATGCCCCCAATCGTCTAAAATTCCCCCATGCGATTTGACGTCTTCAGTCTCTTCCCTGAAATCTTTCAACCCTACCTTGATATCAGCATCCTCAAACGCGCCATTCAAAACAACCTGATCCAGGTCCACACCCACAACATCCGTGACTGGGCGACCGATAAGCACCACACCACTGACGACACTCCCTACGGCGGCGGCGGCGGCATGGTGATGAAGCCCGAGCCCATCTTCGCCGCAGTTGAGGACGTGCTTGGCACGCCCCCAACCTGCCCGGTGATCCTGCTTTGCCCGCAAGGCAAGCGCTTTGACCAGCAAATGGCACGCGAGCTTGCCGGTTACGACCAGCTGGGGCTGATCTGCGGGCGCTACGAAGCCTTCGACGAACGCATCCGCGAGCACCTCGTCACGCATGTCATCTCGATCGGCGATTTTGTGCTCACCGGCGGCGAGTTGCCTGCCCTGATCCTGATGGATGCCGTCGGTCGGTTATTACCAGGCGTGCTTGGGGACGAGGATGCCACCCAGGACGATTCTTTCTCTGTGGAAGGCTTGCTCGAATATCCCCAATGGACAAAACCCACCGCATTTCGCGGCTGGAGCGTACCCGACATCTTGCTGAATGGGCACCTTGCCAACCAGCAAACCTGGAAACGTCAGCAATCACTCATTCGCACGCTCGAAAACCGCCCGGACTTATTGCGCAGTGCCCCCCTAACCGAAGAAGATCAAGAATTTTTGGCCACGTACATCAATCAAAAAATTGAAGAAAGTCAATCATCGGAGGAATAATGCAAGAGGAACCCAAGTTCAATTTAGGCAAGACGTTCTTATTAGGCTTTGGCTTTTTTGCCGTGATGGTCGCATGGTCCGTCTATAACTCATTTGTGCCGCTCTTCCTGGCAAACCGTTTCAACCTCAATCCAGCCGCAATTGGTTTCTTCATGACCCTGGATAACATTGCAGCCTTGCTGCTCCAACCAGCCATCGGTTCGCTTTCGGACCGCACACGTACAAAGATCGGTCGCCGTTTACCGTTCATGCTGGTGGGCGCGCCTATTGCGGCAGTCGCCTTCCTCTTCGCGCCGGCCGTAGCCGTCCCCCTGCTTAACATCCCAGTCGAAGCCCGACTGCCACTTTTTGTTGCCTGTACGATGACCTTTATGCTCTCCATGGCGATCTGGCGCACACCGGTAGTTGCCTTGATGCCAGATGTGACCCCGTCAAAATATCGCTCGCAAGCCAACGGTGTGATCAACTTCATGGGTGGAATTGGTTCCATCATCGCTTTCCTGATTGGCGGCAAGCTCTACGACATCAAACCACAATACCCCTTCTGGCTGGCTTCAGTCCTGGTGCTGGTTGGCGTTTTGCTCGTCTTTGCCTTCGTTCGCGAGCCAAGGATCTACGATGAAAACCCCAACCTTGAAAAACCAAACCTCTGGAAGAGTTTGACCCAAATTTTCCGTGAGAAGCAGCATAATGCCATTCGCATTTTCCTGGCGATATTCTTCTGGTTTGTGGCAATGAACGCGATCGAAACTTTCATCACTCTATATGCCAATCATTCACTCGGAATGACTGAGGCGCGCAGTGTATCGCTAATGACACTCAACTCACTTGCCTTCGTTATCATGGCGCTTCCCGCGGGGTTGATTGGCGGAAAATTTGGGCGCAAACGCACAATCAGCATTGGTCTGGTGGTGATGATCCTGGTCATGACTTCGATTTTCTTCATTCCAGCAAGCACCCTCACCCAGGAATTGTTCAAACTCCCCGTCCTGGGAGCAGTGCCTGTGGTTGGCTTGATGCTGATATTTGCCGGGCTCGGCTGGGCGTTGATCAACATCAACTCGCTGCCAGTAGTCGTGGACCTTACTGATGTAACCCAAATTGGCACTTTCACCGGTCTCTATTACCTCTTTTCCACCCTGGCCGCAATCGTCGGACCGAACATCAACGGCTGGATCGTGAAGCTGACTGGCAACAACTACTCCTCGATCTTTATCATCGGACCAATCTTCATGGTTGCCGCCCTGATTTCAATCCTGGGGTTGAAATCCGGAGAGGCTTCAACACAGCCGATTAGCGATAAACTCTAATGGAAAGAAGACCGCAATCCTACTTGCGGTCTTTTGTTTGCTGACTTATACTTAATCTACTATTAATTGTCGGTTATTCCCGACAAGGTTCGTTAATCTACAGAAGGAGATTAGAGAAAATATGACCAAAAAATTGTTCGCCATCTTGTCCATTTTAATCGTCGGCAGCATGCTACTCGCAGCCTGCACGACAGCCCCCGCTGAGACCTCCAAGGTCAAAGTTTGCCAGATCACCGATACCGGTGGTATCGATGACAAATCTTTCAATGCAACCGCATGGAAGGGTATCAGCGATGCCCAAACGCAACTCGGCATCGAAGGCAAATACCTCGAGTCCAAAGAAGTTGCTGATTACGAAAAGAACCTCTCTGCCTTCATTGAAGAAAAGTGCGATCTGATCGTGACCGTCGGCTTCCTCATCGGCGATGCCACTGCGGCAGCTGCTGCAGCCAACCCCGAGACTAAGTTCTCAATCGTAGACTACAGCTACGATCCCGCTATCGCCAATGTGACTGGTCAGATTTTCGAAACTGATGAAGCCGCATTCCTAGCTGGCTACCTCGCCGCTGGCGTCA
>CAYPBU010000040.1:12270-20756 GCA_964409045.1 uncultured Anaerolineaceae bacterium
TTGTCGGTACCTTCGGCGGCTTGCCCATCCCCACCGTCACCATCTTCATGGATGGCTTCTACAAGGGTGTTGCCAAGTACAACGAAGTCAAGGGCACGGAAGTCAAAGTCCTCGGTTGGGATCCCACTGCACCAGACACTGGTCTCTTCAGCATGTCCTTCGACGATCAGCAAAAGGGTAATGAACTCGCCAAGTCCCTCATGGACGAAGGCGCAGACATCATCATGCCCGTTGCCGGTCCTGTTGGTTTGGGTGCTGCTGCCGCCATCCAGGAACGCGGTAACGCATACCTGATCGGTGTAGACTCTGACTGGGCTCTCACCAGCCCCCAATATGCCGGGATTACCCTGACCTCGGTCATGAAACTGATGGATGCCACAACCGTACAGGTTATTAAATCTGTTATCGATGGTAACTTCGTCGGTGGCAATGTGGTCGGTACGCTTGCCAATAGTGGCGTTTCTATCGCCCCGTTCCACGATCTCGCTGGCCTCGTTTCTGCCGAACTCGCGGCCGAAGTGGAAGCACTCAAAGCTGAGATCATCGCCGGAACAATCAAGCTCGATTAATTTGTTCTAGGTAAAAATAAGGCTGGAAAATTTCCAGCCTTATTTTGTTTAAGCCTGTGGTAACATTGAAAAAAATCATAGAGAACGGAACGGTATCAACGATGACCCCAATTCTTGAATTAAAAGGGATAACTAAACGGTTCCCAGGGGTTTTAGCCAATGACCACATCGATCTCTCCCTCAATAAAGGTGAAATTTTGGCTTTACTGGGGGAAAATGGCGCTGGCAAATCCACCCTGATGAACATTCTCTACGGGCTTTACCAACCGGATGAAGGCGAAATCCTGGTGAACGGCGAGAAGGTGACTTGCAACTCCCCTACCGATGCGATCCACCACGGCATCGGCATGGTTCATCAGCACTTTATGCTCATCCCGGTCTTTACAGTCACCGAAAACGTAATGTTGGGCAACGAGGCAGTCAAGCAAGCGGGTTTCCTGGACCGCAAAAAGGCCGCTGACCGCATCCTCGAGATCTCAAACCATTACAACCTCGAGGTGAATCCGGATGATTACATTCGAGATCTGCCTGTGGGGGTTCAGCAGCGTGTTGAGATCATCAAGTTGCTCTATCGTGAAGCCGAGATCCTCATCTTCGACGAGCCAACAGCTGTTTTGACACCACAGGAAGCCGACGAATTATTCAAGATCATGCGTTCGTTGGTGGCTCAGGGGAAGTCAATCATTTTTATCACCCACAAGTTGCGCGAAGTCATGGATATCGCCGACCGGGTCATGGTGATTCGGCGCGGTGCAATGGTAGGTGAAACAACGCCTGCCCAGGCAGACAAACAATCGTTAGCTGCCATGATGGTCGGCCGCGCGGTGGACCTCGAAGTTGACCGAGCCGAGAGCAAGCCTGGAGAACTCGTTTGTTCTGTTGAGAACCTGACAGTCGCAGATAAATTCCAGAATGTTGTTGTTGATGAAGTCTCACTCGAAATCTTTTCGGGTGAAATTGTCGGTATTGCAGGTGTGCAGGGAAACGGTCAAACCGAACTCGTCAACGCGGTCATGGGTTTGCAAAAATCGCTCTCCGGCAAAGTTTCTCTGCTGGGTGAGGAAGTCACCAAATTCTCACCCCGGCAAATCACAGAATTGGGTTCAGCGCACGTGCCCGAAGACCGCCAGGCTGATGGTTTGGTGTTGTCATTTCCGGTAGCCGAAAACCTGGTGCTGTGCACCTACTACAAAGAGCCTTTTGCAAAAGGTGTGATGCTGCAGTACCCCGTGATCTTGAAAAACGCCGAAAAATTAATCGGTGACTTTGACATCCGCACCCCAAATGCCTTCACATCGGTGGGTTCCCTTTCTGGTGGCAATCAGCAGAAGGTGATTATTGCGAGAGAACTTTCACGTCCAATTAAGTTCTTGGTTGCATCACAGCCAACCCGGGGTTTGGATGTGGGTTCAATTGAGTACATCCACAAACGCATCGTGCAGAAGCGCGATGAAGGCTGCGGAGTTTTGCTGGTTTCACCTGAACTGGATGAAATCATGGAACTGTCTGATCGGATCGCAGTGATGTACAGGGGCAAAATCATCGCGGTTGTGCCCAATAAGGGCATCACGAAAGAGTATATAGGTTTACTGATGGCGGGAGTAGTGCCAGAAGAGCCTGTCCAATTCGACGAGACTGCGGTTGTGGAAGCAACCCTTTAGATTGTCCGGATGGCGATAATATGAGCGAACAGAAGAAAAATCTAGGGCAGGAGATCCTGAAAGAGATTACACAGGATCACACAACGACAGAACATAAAAAACCTTTTCTTGGTAAAGCCGCAATTCCTCTATTGGCAATTGTGACAGGTCTGATCATTGGGGCTTTGTTGATCGCGATTACCAGCCAGACCGTCTACGCAGCGTTTGGCGAGTCCATCGGAAAAGGTTTCTTGACCGCTTTTACAGAGATTGGCACAGCCTACAAAGCTTTGTTTACCGGCGCAATTGGCGACCCGATCCGCATGATCAACGCGGTCAAGTTGGGCGATGCCAAGGAAATCCGGCAAGCCTTCAATCCTTTCCTCGAAAGCCTCGTACAATCCACCCCCTACATTTTTGCGGGGCTGGCCGTGGCGCTTGGCTTCAGATCAGGACTGTTTAACATCGGCGTGGAAGGTCAGCTCTTCATCGGTGCAGCCTGCGCAACCTTTGTGGGGTATTCGATCACAGGTTTGCCCGCCTGGATCCACATGCCGCTGGCATTTTTGGCAGGCGCGCTGGGAGGTGCCCTGTGGGGCTTTGTGCCGGGCTTCTTGAAAGCCAAGACCGGAGGGCATGAGGTGATCAATACGATCATGATGAACTGGATAGCCTTCCGTCTCACTGAATGGCTGCTTTCCGGTCCAATGTCACGCCCCGAATCAGGGGGGATGCCCATCAGCCCAATCATCCAGAAAACAGCTGAGATTCCGCAGTTCTTCCCGTCGCCGATCCGCTTCCACCTGGGCTTTTTCATCGCCCTGGCGGTGGCTTACTTGATCTGGTGGCTCTTATTTAAAACAACCTGGGGCTTGAACCTGCGTACGGTAGGCACCAATCCACGCGCCGCCCGCTACGCCGGGCTTAGCACTACCAAATCGATCATCATGGCTATGTCGCTTTCAGGGGCTTTGGCTGGCATGGCTGGCGCAGTGCAAATTTTGGCGGTCAACCGCAGTATGGCACTTGGGCTTTCCTCAGGCTACGGTTTCGATAGCATCGCGCTCGCCCTGATTGGCAACACCCACCCTGTGGGGGTTGTGCTCGCTTCAATTTTGTTTGGCACGCTCCGTAATGGTGCGACGCGCATGATGGTCGTCTCTTCGATCCCGATTGACATCGTGGATGTTGTTCAAGCCATCATTCTGATGTTTGTTGCCGCTCCGGCTATCATTCGTTCCATTTATCGTCTGCGCAAACCAAAACAGGAAGAACAACAGATCTTCCTGAGTGGTTGGGGAGGTCAATCATGACAACCAATTCCCGTGTTATTGAACATAAACGTGTTGTAGAGATGTCTTCCACCCGGAAGATCGTCATTGGAGTTGTGGAGATCTTGATCGGTTTGCTGATCTATCTTGCCTTTGCGGCCAAGACAACCGGAGAAGCTCTCACGAAATTTGTTATGACACCTGGCGGCATTGACCAGGGCTTGATGGCGGATTGGGTCCTCCCATCAAAAATTACTCTGACTTTCCTTGCCGCTGTGTCTCTTTTGATCGGTATTTTTCAATTGATCAGAGGTTTCAAAAAGTGGACCAATCTGATGGTTGGGATCTGCGCGCTATGCCTCATCTTTGGGTTCCTGGTCTGGCAGGCAGCCGATCAGCAGCTCAACCTTGCCGGCATGCTTTCCAGCGCGGTTCTACTGGCCGTACCGATCACTCTGGGCGCGTTTTCCGGCATCCTCGCCGAACGATCAGGTATTATAAACATTTCGATTGAAGGTATGATGCTGATGGCTTCCATGGCTGCAGCGATTGTCGGTAGCGTCACGAAAAATCCTTGGCTCGGGTTGCTGGGAGGTATTCTCTCCTCGATCTTGTTGGCTCTGATTTTGGGCGTGTTATCGATCAAATACAAGGTCAATCAGACCATTTCCGGCACAGTAATCAATATTTTTTCGGCTGGTCTGACGGCTTTTATCTCGCAAAAGTTTCTACAGCAAATCCAGGGGCTCAATAACCCCAAGATGTTCACACGCGTACCCCTGCCCGGGTTGGCGAATATTCCGCTGATTGGCCCGATCCTCTTTAATCAGAACCTCTTTGTCTACCTAATGTTCGTAATCCTAATCATTCTGCAGGTAGCGCTCTTCCAAACCCGCTGGGGGCTGCGCCTACGCTCGGTAGGCGAGCACCCCAAAGCGGCGGACACCCTCGGGATCAACGTCATCCGCACGCGCTACATGGGTGTGATTTTAAGCGGTTTGGTGGCTGGTATTGCCGGCGCGTTCTTCACGCTCGGCTCGGTTGGCAGATTTGACGAAGGCATGACGGCAGGCAAAGGCTTCATCGGTCTTGCAGCTATGATATTTGGCAATTGGATGCCCGCTGGCGCGATCGGAGCTGGAATGTTGTTTGGCTTCGCCGACGCGATTGGTTCCAAGTTGTCGCTTCTGGGCAGTTCGATCCCGCCGCAGTTCATGGCGATGGCTCCCTACCTGATCACCATGATCGTTCTGGCCGGCTTTATTGGCAAGGGGCAAGCCCCTGCCGCTGAAGGCGAGCCTTACGAAAAGGAATGACCATAATTCTTCAAACGCCCCGTTCATGAGACGGGGCGTTTTTCTTCATCAAGAACGCTATTGGATCAGAGGTCAAAGTCAGGTTCTTATTGGCTGCTTTCCAAAAAAGAGCAAGATCTCCCCATCTTTTACTCCAGCCGCAAAGATTAAAAACACATTTTTTACTAACAAGTATCGTAAGTAACAAATACTGCGATTCACAACCAATTTGCCAATATTTTCGGCTAACTATTGAATCTCTCCCAAGATTATTCTATACTGTTAGCAAGTTCCCTTTCATCATCTTCCAATCATCAAAAGAATACAACCATTAGACATTGAACACATAAGGAGGTTCAAAATGAAATTCGCATTTAAGAAGATCACTTGGATAGTGATTGTCGTCATGATCGCCCTTCTCGGACTGACCGCAGCTGCAATGGCATCTGACATCGTGTGGCCATGGTCTAGCGTGCCGGGGTTTGAGCCCCAAGGGGTAACAGAAGTGGGGAATACCCAAAGTCGCTTAGACGAAGGCGGGACTGGTGAGCCAGCAGCCTTCACCGGAGCAATGGAACCCAGCGTGGCAGGCGAAGGCATCGCAGGGCAAATCCAGGCTGCAGTCTCAGAATTACAACCAGATGATAATGGGTACACAGGTGCTATCACTGAGGCCAGCCAGGGCGACATCGCCCCTAGTGGCGACCTGCCCGCTGAAGAGGTGAACTGGGATGCGCTCATTCCCGAAGATGCCCCAGACCAGGCGGAGACAAATGCTGACCCAAACTGGTCCGGCTTCTATTACTACCACGTGACAGGTTCAGCCCTACACCCCCGTGACAGCTCTGTCGAGTGGAACACCGGTGGAAGTGGTGGCTGCCTGTACCAGGTAAGTGGAGATCCTTATGTAATTTACAATCTGCACCAGGAAATTCCCAATGGAGCTCGTATCGATTACCTTCGTATTTTTTATTACGACACAAGTGCCAGCTCAAGTTACGGCTGGGTGACGCGCTATGACGACACGGGTGGATTAGAGGATATCACTTACGTTGCCTCTGAAGGTACAGCTGGCTATGGAACCAGCTTAAGTCCCCTTATTGAACACGTTGTTGATAACGTACTTTACTCATACATCCTGAACTGGCGTCCTTATGTAAATGGCACGACCATGTACCTCTGCGGACTCCGTGTTGCCTATCGGCTTCCCTAGTCACCTTCACAGAAAACTGGAGGCGAACTATGAAAAATAACGGAAAGTTTCTTAGACGATTGTTGTTGAGTTTGATTTCTGTCGTCTTGCTGAGTTCATTCCTCGCGTTTAGTTCCACACCAGGAGCGATAGCTCAATCTAAGATCGAGGGCGAGCAGGAAGTAAATGCTTTAGCCATGGGTCAGGCTTGGGTAACTTCGTATGATAGCGCAGGAGGGTACGCCGATCTTTTATATCTACCATTTGGACATAACTACGGATACAGTACTGAACTAAGCCCACTGGTTGGAGCAATTGTTGATACTGTAAATAACAGCTACGTTATCAACTGGCGTCCCAACGTAGTAGGATCCTCATTATATGTTTGCGGAGTTCGTGTTGCCTATAAACTGCCTGATGGTGCGGGTGGTTTTGAAGCTGGTTTTCATTATGTCCACATCCCCGGTACGGTTTTACTCCCACGAGCAAGCACTGTGAATTGGAGCACCGATTGGACGGGAGGATGTATTTACTTGAAATCAGGATCTTCCAACGTTGTTTTTAACAAAAACCTTAATATTCCAGATGGAAGCCGGATCGATTACCTGCGGGTATATTATTACAGAACAGCCCTAGTCTACCTGCCCTTTATCAAGCGGTAGGAGTCCAAACACGTAACCAGAAATCAATAGAGCCTGAAGTTATTCAGGCTCTATTGTGTGTTATTCAAGAATACAAAACTAAATCATCCACTCGCCATCTTGCAGCAGCACAACCTCGGTCCCATCGGCTTTGATACCGGTAACCGTCACCTCTTTACTGCCGACCATGAAGTCCACATGGATGACCGAGTCATTCATGCCCAGTTTCCGATTTTCTTCCTCGCTTCGCTGATCTGAACCCGGGAGGTTCTCGCTGTAAGCAGCTCCCAGTGCGAAGTGGCAGGAGGCATTCTCATCAAAAAGGGTGCTCTTGAATAGCACACCGGTGTTGCTGATGGGGGAATTATCCGCCACCAAAGCAATCTCGCCCAGGTGCTTCGCGCCTTCATCGGTCGAAAGCAGATCATCCAGGATTTGCTTGCCAACTGCGGCATCGTAATCCACCACCTTGCCATCTTTGAAGGTGAAATGGAAGTCGTCCACGAGTTGTCCACGCACAGAGAGTGGCATGGTGGCACGCAGAGTGCCATCCACCCGATCCGCGTCGGGCATGCTGAAGACTTCCTCGGTCGGAATGTTGGCAAAGAAGCGGTCGCCTGCTACACTGAAGCCTGAACCGCCTTCCCAGAAATGATCCTTCACCATTCCAACCATCAAATCAGTGCCCGGTCCCTTGTAGTGCACCCGGTCAAAGCGAGCGTCATTAAGGAAGTTGCGGTGCTCTTTGAGTTTGATGTCATGGTCTTCCCAAGCTGCAACGGGATCATCCTGGTCGACACGGGTCGCCATGAAAATGTTTTCCCAAAGCTTCTGCATCGCCTCATCTGTAGGCAATCCAGGGAACGCCGCTTCAGCCCAGGCCGGGCATGCCACAGCCGCCACACACCACTTCACCTTGTTTTGCATGGTGTATTTCATCGTGCGTTTGCTTGCCATGCCGGCAACCTTCTGCCATTGCGCAATTCTTGCGGGATTCGCAGGCTTGAGCAAGTCGGGGTTGGGAGCATGCAGGCTGAGTACATGGTGGTTATCCAGGAAGAGTTTTTCCATGAAATCCACCAGGTACTCCGGGAAGGTTTCAAAACTCTGCGCGGGAGCTTCCAGGAAGCGGTCGAGAGTGATTGAGTCGTCGGTAAACATCAACTGGATGTCACCAACACCAGCCTGATAGGCTTTTTTGGCAACCAGGCGTGCCAGCGGCAGGGAGTCTTCGCTGAGCCGGATGGTAAGGTTGTCTCCAGTGTGAAGATTCAGACCGATCCGGACGAGCAAGTCAGCATATTTTTCAAGATTCTTGTTTAAGTCCATTGTTTTGTTCCTCCGATAGGTATTGTAGTATTAAAAGCATGACTTTGCGAGATTCTGACCATAATTTGGTCAGTCGCCTATTAGGAATTAAAGGAGATGCAGTTTTATTATCCATGCAAGGATTATCAGACAATCGGCTGCGGGGATTGAAAACCCCGAACTTGAGGGTCATAATAAATCACACAAAACTAAGAAAATAATTGACGCCTAACGAGAGGGTATGGTATTATAAGGTGTCAATACGCCGAATAGGTTACATCTGTCCCTGACAGTATAAGTAAGGAGAATAAGAAGATTAGTAGTAAACAAGAATATCGCATTAATGAACGTATCCGCAGCGACAAAGTTCGCCTGGTGGACGAAAACGGGGAGAACGTCGGCATTGTCGCCATCGAGACCGCTCTTCGCCGTGCCAATGACGCTGGATTAGACCTGGTTGAGATCGCTCCTAATGCAGACCCGCCAGTAGCTAAGATCATTAACTTCAGTAAGTTCCTCTACGATAAAGAGAAAAAGGAACGCGAAGCCCGCAAAGCCCAGACCAAGATT
>CAYPBU010000041.1:0-20640 GCA_964409045.1 uncultured Anaerolineaceae bacterium
GGTACCAATAACGATACCCTGGTTGATGTCACCACTTTGTTTGGCAACGACCACACCGAACATTGAACCTACGTTATAGTCAGGCGTTGTCGCGCCTCCATAGGTATAGAAGCCAAGGTCATAGAGGGCGCAAATTGCACCAACCTGCAGACCAAGGTTCACATCGCCGACCAAAAGACCGGTGACGACACCGAAAATGAGCGGATTGTAGATGCCGCCCATGGCTAATGACGCGAACACAATCATTAAGCCGGTAAAAATTGCTAAAAATAAAGCGAGAAGAAACGGACTCATTTAGGTCAAACTCCTTTCGTTGTTTTTGGAGGTTTCCCTCCTGATGAACTACATATGATTAATCCGGTCAAAGTACTTTTTAAGTAACGCGTCGTTATATTCTTCACCTCCATCAATATTCTGCGATTTAAAGAATGGCGGCGTGAGCCCCTTCGCGAGGAGCATCTTCGCCGATTCAAGCACAACTGCCTGCAATGCAACCGAGGTGACAATCGATGACATGCCGCAAATTGCGGTGTCGAGCCCTTCAAGCAGGATGCTTGCATCGCCATCAGGTACTTGATTGTCAATAACTACATCTGCCACCTCAAACAAGCGTTTGCCGGACTGATGCTTTGAACTAAGTTTGGAACTTGCGTTGACTGATGTGAGGGCAACTACTTTCGCGCCCTTCGCCTTCGCCTGCAGGGCGATTTCAATTGGCAGGGGGTTTCGACCTGAGTTTGAGATGATGAAGACCACATCTTCCTTCAGGATCTCAACTTTTTTCATAAGGGTTTCGCCAACGCCTTGGAGAGCTTCGTACATGCCACCAGCAGGGTCTTTGATGACTTTAGAGGGTACGTAACCTCCAGCACGACCACACAGCTCGATCGCGCCGGCATATGAATGCCCGGAGCCAAAAGCCTGGAGAATGCCACCGTGTTCGAACGTATCTGCGATGCAGCGGGCAGCCGCAAGAATGTTATCTCCCTGGGTTTCCTGGAGCTTGCCGATGAGTTTGTATGCCAACTCGAACACTTCATTGTTCATTCGTACACCTCTGTATTATTTTATTGTTAAAACAGTTCTGATTGATTGCAATTATTGTTCCAGCAAGTTATCAAGAGCCTGTTTCACTGGCAATTCTGCAATGATGATAATACAAAAAGCACCAGTGTCAATACAAGTGGTCTATTTTTGGGTCGTTAACAATCCCTTTGCCCCCGGGTGTTTTCGAATCCTCAGAATGTGTTAAAAGTGCGGATTAGGCTGATTAAATCAGCTAACCTGTCACTATCTATTATATCGAACTTTTCGTCCTCCGGTACATTTGGCACGCCAAACGACAACTTTGCTCCCCTGACCGAGGTGTCGGAAACCTTGGTATGGCAGGTGAAGTGCACCTGAGAGCAGCCTGTGCTCCGAATTAGCTCATGCACGTTCCCAGCCCGAACGCCACCACCCGCCAGCACCTCCACTGCGCCTGCTTCCACGCAGCGTTTGATCATCGCTGCCCCTGCAGGCGCGGATGGCTCCCGGCCGCTGGTCAGAATCCGCTTGAAGCCAAGCTCCGCCAGCCTCGGCAACACTTCCTCAGGCTCGTTCTTCATGATATCAAAGGCGCGGTGAAATACCAGTTCTCTGCCATCAGCCGCTTCTGCCCAAATCTTGCAACGTTCCTCATCCAGCCAACCCTCTGCGGTCAAAAAGCCAACTGCGAAGCCGTCAGTGCCAGCCTTAGCCAGCTCGCGCGTGTCGCGCAGCATGGTCTCAAACTCCAGGTCGGTGTAGCAAAACCCACCTGCACGCGGACGGATCATGCTGATCACAGGGATTTGCACCCGCGATTTGGCTTCCAGTACCGCTCCAATCGAAGGGGTTAATCCGCCAACGTACAGGGCCGCGTTCAGTTCAACCCGGTCTGCCCCTGCTTTTGCTGCCCGCACCACATCGTCCACAGACCCACAACTGACTTCAATGACCACTTTTTCCACGCCTACCTCCTCTTAGATGATTCCGAACTTCTCAAACGTATGCCAGATGCCATCCTCATCTGCTTCAGGCGCATGATAATCCGCAGCAGCCATGACTTCCGGGCTGCACCGCCCGATCGCCACCCCAACTCCGGCTGCCTTCAACATGCTGATGTCGTTTTGACCATCACCAATCGCCATCGCCTGTTCAACTGGCAAGCCAAAGTACCTTAGCATTGCTTGCATGCCCACGTCTTTTCCGCCACTGTGTGGGATCACATCGCAGTTAAAGGGATTAAATCGCACAATCTCACTATTTCTCAAGTACGGTGTGAGTAACGCTTCAGTTTCAACATTTATGTAAGGAGCAATCGAAAGCACATCGCGGCTTTCAGCGCCTGCTGCTGAAGCTACCAACGGAAAGGGTATATGCAACATTTCGTGGAAAAGGCGGACATTTTCATCGATCGTGGTCAGGTAAAGCTTATCGATCTCAGCCAGGCAGCAGGCAAAATTCAGTTCCTCAGCCAGGCGTAAGATTTCAGCCACATCCTGTGGATCGAGCACGTCTTTATGGATGATGGTGTCATCCGGCAGGTAGCAAAGTTGCCCATTGACCGCCACGTAGCCATCCAACGCGATCCCCTGCAGGATCTTGCCCTCTTCGTAAGTACGGGTGTGCCTGCCTGTCGCGGCAAATACTTTGACTCCATTTTTGCGTGCCTGTTGGATCGCGTCGAGAGCGCTCGCAGGGATCTTGCGTGTTTTGGAACTAGTCAGAGTGTTATCCACATCACAGAATACCGCTTTTATCATTGTCCATCCTTGATTATGTTATGATGATTCCGTTATGCTATTATATCGGAGCTTGACCACGCAAGAGATTCTACACATGGAGAATGGTGAAAGATGCTAATTAAAAATGGTTTTGTTTTTTGTGAAGATTTCGCCGTACGCGAAGGGGACGTCTACACTGAGTTGGACCGCATCAGCGATCCTCAAAGCCAATCCGAAGTCCTCGATGCCACGGGCTGCATCGTTGCTCCCGGCTTCATCGACATCCACATCCACGGTGCAAATGGCACTGATTTCTGCGACAGCACCCACGAAGCGCACGCGAACATCGCCCGCTACCTGGCTTCTGTCGGCGTCACCAGCTATCTTGGTACTACCATGGCGATGCAAAAACCTGTACTGCTGGAGATGGTGCGCAGTGCAAGCGAGTTCATGGACAATCCCGCCGCGGATGGCGCTATTATGCGTGGTATCAACCTGGAAGGTCCATTTGCTGCTGTCGAGAAAAAGGGCGCCATGGACCCCAACAACCTAATTGACCCCGACTACGAACTTTTTGTTGAGCTCAATGAGGCATGCGGTGGTCGCATCCGGCTCAACGACGTCGCCCCTGAGAAGCCAGACGCGCTCGACTTCATCGCGCGTACCAGCGAGGTTTGCGTGGTCAGCCTGCACCATACCAGCGCCGACTACGAATTAGCCAAAAAAGCTTTTCTGCTTGGCGCAAGCCACGTGACACACCTCTACAACGCCATGAACTCCTTCAGCCATCGTGCTCCTGGTCTGATTGGCGCCGCGGCTGATTATGCCAGCAGCGTGGAATTGATTTCTGATGGGCATCATGTCCATCCTGCTGCGGTTCGGATTGCTTTCAGCATTTTTGGCGACGACCGCGTCTGTTTGATCAGCGACGCGATGATGGCTTGCGGTATGCCGAATGGTGAATATGAATTGGGCGGTCAAAAAGTGATCGTGACGGATGGTCTCGCCACCCTTGCCAGCGGCACGATCGCTGGCAGTGCCACCCAACTGACGGAGTCTTTCCGCCGTGCCGTGATTGAATTTGGCATCCCGCTCGAGTCCGCGCTGCGTGCTGCCACAGCTAACCCAGCCCGTGTCCTGGGCATGGAGGATGAGATTGGCTCCATCGCGGTTGGTAAACGTGCTGACCTCACCCTGCTCGATGCCGAAACGCTCGAGGTGCGGCACGTCATCCTGGGCGGCAAACTGCTCTTTTAGTATTTTTTTTGCGCTCATTTGTACTTGATGAAGGATGCCTTATCCTATGATGGATGGGCATCCTTTTTGTTTCATCCTCCCACATTTCGCCTGTTGATGATCCCCTTCCGTGATACACTTTTTCGTATCATGAACCCAAAATCGTTGATCCTGCTCGAATTTCCAAAAGTGCTTGCGCGGTTGAAGACCTACGCGTCTTTCAGCGCATCCGAGTCTCTGGCTGAGGCGCTTCGACCTACCAGCAGCCTCGAAAGTGCCCTGCAGCGCCAGCAGGAAACCCGCGAAGCCCGGCTGCTGATCTCGATCAATGACAGCGTCACTTTCCAGGGCGCGGTGGACCTTGCGCCCCTCACGGACCAGACCCTGCACGGGATGACGCTGGAAGCCTGCGACCTCCTTGCCGTCCGCAACACGTTGATCCTTTCGCGTACTGCCCGCCGCGTGCTGCTCGATAACACCGAATCAGCCCCCACCCTGGCGGCTCTAGCTGAGGACCTTTCGGATGGTAAGGGTTTGATCGACCTGATCAACCGCACCATCAGCGAACGTGGTGAAGTGTTGGATAGCGCCTCGCCCGAATTGGCGCACATTCGCTCCGAAATTAAAGTGGTGCATGCCCGCCTGATGGACCGCCTCAATCGCTATCTGACTGACCCCACGAGCGCTCGCATGCTGCAGGAGACGCTCATCACCCAACGTTCCGGACGTTATGTCTTGCCTTTGCGTGCTGAGCACAAGGGGCAGATCAAGGCGATCATCCATGATCAAAGCGCATCCGGCGCAACGATCTTCATTGAACCCCTGGCTGTGGTGGAACTGAACAACAAATTCCGCGAGCTTGAACTCGCCGAACGCGATGAAGTGTTGCGCGTCTTGCGCGCGCTCAGCCAACAGATAGCTTTGCAGGCTGAAAGCCTCAACCTGACTACCAAAGCCATGGCTGGGATCGATCTTGCGCTGATGAAAGCCCATTACGCTGACGATCTGCACGCCACAGAGCCCGAGTTGGTGCCCTTTCCCGCCCAACCCCCCGAAGCCCATCCCGGCAGCAGCATCCAACTGCGGCGTGCCCGCCACCCTCTGCTGGACCCGCAGAAGGTCGTCCCAATCGACTTTGAGCTGGATCGGGAAACTTTCTCAGTTGTGCTCACCGGTCCAAACACTGGCGGCAAGACCGTCACGCTAAAGACTGTTGGTCTGATGGTGCTGATGGCGCAAGCAGGGCTGCAAATCCCTGCCCAATCGGGTTCCCGGCTGAGCATTTTCAGAGATGTTTTCGCGGATATCGGTGATGAGCAATCGATTGAGCAATCCCTCTCGACTTTTTCCGGGCACATCACCCAACTCGTGCGCATTCTCAAGCGTGCCGACCATCGTTCGCTCGTTCTGCTGGACGAACTCGGCGCCGGAACGGATCCCCAGGAAGGCTCCGCCCTGGCACGCGCCGTCTTGGACTTTATGCTCCAACGCCGGATCACCTCCGTCGTCGCCACGCACTACCCGGAACTCAAGGCTTACGCCCACTCCACTAAAGGCGTCACCAACGCCAGCCTGGAGTTTGACCTCGACACACTGCGCCCCACTTATCGGCTCGTGATTGGTCTGCCAGGGCGCTCCAATGCGCTCGCGATTGCCGACCGCCTGGGGCTTGACCCTGCCATTATCACTGCCGCACGCCAGGAAATCGATCCAACTGAATTACGTGCTGATGACCTGCTCGAAGAGATCCACCGCCAGCGAAACCTGGCAATTGCCAGTTATGAAGCAGCCGAAGAAGCCCGCCGCGAAGCGGAAACCAACCGCAACCAGATCAACGCCCACCTTGAACAGCTTGAGGCCGAAAAATCCAAATTACTGGACGCGCATCAGTCTCAGCTTGAAAGTGAACTTGAGTCCTTGCGCGAGGAGCTGAACACCCTGCGGCGTGAACTGAACCGCTTGCGTCAGGGTCCCGAAAAACAAGCCCAGTTAGCCGAAATTGAAGAAAAACTTGAAGTGGTTGAACAAAAGCAGGAACAAAAGGTGCGCAAAAGTCGCCGTCAGCCCAAAGCCAAGGGGCTCAGCGGACCGCTCAAGGTGGGTGAAAAAGTGCTCGTGCGCAAGCTCGGGACTGAGGGGGTGGTGAGCAGTGTGGATGGCGAGGATCTGGAGCTGCAAATCGGTGCATTAAGGGTGCGCGCGAAATCCTACGAGGTTGAACGCAGAGTTCTACCCGTAGAAGAAACTCCTGCGCCTCCTCAACTTGCCCCTATCCCCTCGGGCAGCACAGCTCTCCCCGGGATCAAAACACCTGGACTCGAGCTTGACTTGCGTGGTCATCGAGTGGATGATGCCATCGAACGCACAGAGAGTTACCTGGAGCAAGGTTTCACCTCCGGAATGCTCTTCGGCAGGATCATTCACGGGCGCGGCACTGGCGCGGTGCGCCAGGCAGTGCGCGAGCTGCTCAATCATTCACCTTATATTCGTCGCTGGGAAAATGGCGGGGAAAAAGATGGTGGGGACGGCGTCAGCGTGGTTTTCTTCCATCCAAACAAATAAAAAAAGGATCGCCACTAATTTGCTCCCACGCTTACTGGCGATCCTTCTGCGCCGGTCCCCTGAGGCCGGTGCCAGTTGGATAATTTGTAATAGCAATTCTAATGTCTTTTGTTTACTTGTCAACTATTTGCTCTGTTAACATTTTCATTTAAATCCAATTTTTTGCAAATTCGTTCTGGCATGATACACTATGTTGTGTAATTCAAGTGGGAACACAAAACACATGATCTGATCCAAAGACCGACTCCGACTATGCTAATTCCTGGTGGTTATGCCCTCAGGCTTGCATAGTTGTTGGTCTGCACCTTAACAGAAAGGATTCGGTCATGATTATCGTCAAACTGCACGCTTGTACACACGTTTTTGATCCCAAAGAAGCTCGTTATCGCAAATCTTCCACGAGCAACCTCCGCCAGGCTCTCGGCGCATCCTTCGCCACTCTCACCCGGGCTCAGATCCTCGCCCAAATCACCTGGCAGCCTTGCCAGTCACCCAACTGCAAAGTTCGGTGCTGCAAGGACCGTGAACACCTGATCGGCAAGTAGTTTTTCTCCCCCAAAAATTTAGCAGACCAATTACGGAAACAAAAAGCCTCTCAGAAAACTGAGAGGCTTTTTTCTTGCCGAAGGTGGGAATCGAACCCACATACCTTACGGTACACGATTTTGAGTCGTGCGCGTCTGCCTGTTCCGCCACTCCGGCTCGTTGCAGTAGTATACTCGCAATTCCCTTTGCTGGTCAAGAAACTCCCAACCGTTGGGGAGCTAGTCACTGCCCGTAATTGACAATTCTTGGGTTTATGATATATTTTTCCCGGTATCCGGTCCATTAGATAGGTCCGGGAAAGCGAGCATTAGTTGGGATAAGCTCGCAAAACAAAAACATCTCCGCAAATGCAATGAATATAACCATTTAATTTTAAAGCGCGTCAACTTTGTTCGCAGTTTTTAGGATGGCTCCAGGCGAGCCCGCCTGATCAGACACGTTGTCATATTAGTCTCCTTTTCTGGACTTTGAGAGGCAAACCGCATTTCAAGTCTGCACGTTACCAGCCGCATAGGGAGCATCCCTCAGCCACGAGGGATCTTCCATTTTACCTTCTTAGTTGTTCTATCAGGGGGAAAGTAAGCTGCCGAAAACTTGGATAATTACAAAGGAGAAGCAATGAGTATGTTTTTTGTCAATGCCAACAACCAGAGTGTCCATTTCGATATCAACAATCGAGGATGGCGAAGAATCTTCAGTCTGGCACAAATGTACGGTTGGATACCAAGAGGGACACAATCTACCGAACAAGAGTGGGATCCAGGGAATTACTTCACAAACGATGGTCAAAAAGTTACATTTGAAGATGCCCTTGAGCTCGGAAACGCGATTGAATCAGCAATCCCAGATCTTAAGCAAAAGGATCCAGAGAATTCCCCTGAGCGATTGTTTGGCGCGTTTTGGGAACTCGAGATGTATTCGCGAACGAGCAAAGCAATAGCGGATGGAGTAAAAGATCCCGCATACATCTTCTTTAATTCAGATTGGACCGAGAAATTGACTGAACTGGCAGATTTTTGCAGGCAAGGCGCATTTTTGATCTATTAGCCTGAACTCAGGCAAATTCTACAATCGCATTGACTGCAAAGACGCCCTCCCAATTTTCCGGGAGGGCGTCAGAGCTTTTGGCTTACTTTGGTGTGTACACCAGGAAGTTGTCAAATTCGATGACGACTGGCAGTTCTTCGTAAGTGCCTGAAATCAGCCCCACATCTCCAGTCATAAAATCGGTGTCATTGACCGTTGCAAGCAGCTGATCGTCAACGTATAGCGAGAGCTCCGCGCCGATGCAACCGATCGCCACCTTGTGATAATCCGCAGACAAGTCCGTCTCTACAAACTCACTAAACAAATCAGACCAGGTTCCATCAACTTTTTTGTAAATTGTCACATAGCCATCACTACCAAAACTCAGGCTATAGAAGTTGTCCGGGTCCTGGTAGCGGCATATCAAGCCCATATCATTCTCAAGCACATCCCCCACACGATAGACTTCCATCTCCACAATCACATCGCTGAGGGTGAGGTCGTTTGTGGGTGAAGTCGCGGTTACAAGGGTCTCGTTGAAATCGAAGGCAAATCTACCGTCGCGCCACTGGGAAACCACCGCAGATTCGTTGAAAATTGTCCAGTTGCCATTGTTGGGGGTGTCAAAGTCATCTGAATAACTTACTTCCCAATTGTCAACCGGGTCGATAGCAAACGGTCCCCCAGCTACTGGTTCAGGAGTGTAGTCTGTGGTGAAATTGCCCAAAGCCTCGTAAACTGTGAAGTTATCAAAATCGACCGACACTTGCGGATCATCGTAACTGCCAATGATCAAACCAGCGTCACCCGATGCCAGGTTGCTGTCGCGTACATCTGCTGCCAATTTTCCGTTCACGTAAAAAACCAATCGATCACCAAGGCAGAAGCCTTGCAGGTGGTTACTGACCGGATCGATAATGTCGTCAACATACTCACCAAAAAGATCGGTTTGCTTGCCCTGGTAGACCCTCATGATTTCAACGTAGCCATCATTACCAATTGAAAGCATGTAGAAGTTGTCATCATCCACGAAACGGCAGATCAAACCCACATTATTTTCCGCGGAGCCATTTACCAACTCAGTATCGACATCCAGGATGACGTTATCGCTGTCAAGCAGATTGGATGGAGACCAAAGCATCCAGTTCGCCTTGTTCAGGCTCATGCGATAAGCGCCATTGACCAGTTCCGCGCTAAACTCAGCCTCGCCGCTGGTATCCCACAAGCCCTGTTTATCAAAAGTCTCATTCAGCAGGTTTTCGCCGATACTCACATCACTTGCCAGTTCGGCAGGCAGAGCGTTAGAGGCAGCTGTGGGTGCTTGTGTGGGAGCATCCGTAGGAATAACCGTAGGGGCAACCGTGGGGGCTGCCGCTGTTGGTTCAGGTTGGCTGGTCGGCGAAGCCGTCGGTTGGATTGGTTTCGGTGTAGCTGTTGGATCATTCTTTACCAACCTCGGCACTGAGCAAGCGCTCAAGCCCAGCATCAGCACAATTGCAATCAACAGAAATCTTTTTTTCATTTTGCCTCCAGACGGTGCTATGGGGGATAACTTTGTTCGATTTTACCATGCCGAAAAATGGATTTGCTTCTCCAACGTTAAACAGGTCGTTTTGATTATGAGGGCATAAGCAGCTCAGCCGCTGCGGTATAATCCAGTATCATCTCTATGGAGTCATCATGCAACTTGGAATTATTGGATTACCACAATCGGGCAAAACCACTCTCTACAAAGCGCTGACGCGTGCCGATATCGCCACGGATATGTCCACCGGTCAGATGGAAGTTCACACATCGGTGGTGGACGTGCCCGACCCGCGGGTGGATAAGCTCTGCGAAATCTACAACCCAAAAAAGATTGTGCGCGCCAAGGTCACCTACGCCGACATAGCCGGTCTGGATGGCAGCGCCGGTCGTGCAGGGTTACCGGGGGTAATGGTCAATCAGCTTGCGCAGATGGACGGTTTTTTGCACGTGGTGCGCCAGTTTGAAAACGCCAGTGTTCCGCATCTTGCCGGCAGTGTAAATCCCCTGCGTGACATCCAGACGATGGATACCGAGTTCATGCTCAATGACCTGGTGATGGTTGAACGCCGCCTGGAGAGGTTAAAGGAAGAACACCGGCGCGGTGTGAGCCGCCCGCGTGATGTCATCCAGGCTGAGATCGATCTGTTTGAACGCTTAAATGCCGTGCTCAACCAGGAACTGCCCCTACGCCACTACGAGTTCTCCGCTGAAGAGGATAAGATCCTCTCCAGTTTTGGTTTCCTGAGCCGCAAACCGCAAATCGTGGTTTTCAATCAGTCTGAAGACCAGCCTGGCGTGGACTACGTCAGCCCCCATCCGCATACCCAGGCTGTCAGTCTGCCTGCCAAGCTGGAAGCGGACATCATCGCGCTGGATCCTGAAGATGCAGCCATTTTCCTGGAAGAATACGGCATCGCCGAGCCAAGCATGTCGCGCCTGATCAAGCTCTCGTACGATCTCCTTGGAGTGCACTCATTCTTTACCGCTGGTGAGAAGGAAGTTCACGCCTGGACACTGCGCAGAGGCGCCAACGCCCGCGAAGCTGCTGGCGTCATCCATTCGGATATGGAAAAAGGCTTCATCCGCGCGGAAATCCTCTCCTTCCAGGATATGGTCACCTACGGAAGCACCGCGGAAGCCCGCACTAAAGGTCGCTTGCGTGTCGAAGGCAGAAATTACATCATCGAAGACGGCGACATCATCGAGATCCGTTTTAATATCTAGGAGTTTTTTCTCGCCCCTGAGTAGAAAAACAGGGGGTTAAGATTCCAACAATTTCCTGAAGTCGTGCAGATCCACCCGCGAGGTAAGGTCCAGGCTGACTGGTGTCACTGAAACCTTTCGGTCCAGGATTACCGTCTTGAGATCGCCATCCTCCTCCAGCCCCTCCGGGTCAACGCGCACTTCATAGCCCATGTTCCGTGAGCCTTCCGTGATGGATGGATCTCTCGGTTTGGCGTAAAAATAGCGCTGACGGGATTGACGTGTCACTACCCAGGGCGTTTCCGGAGTTGCGTTCGAAGGCACGTCCACCTTCAGCACGTCTACATCAAAAGGCATGGTTTTCTGCAGGAGCTTTTCGGCAAAGAAGCGCGTAAACCATGCAGCCGTTGAGAAATCAACCCGATCCGATAGATCAAAGTGCTCGGTCATGGGCGTTTGCAGTGAGACAGCCAGTGCCCGTAAGCCGAGCGATGCCCCTTCAAGCGCTGCTCCGACGGTGCCGCTGACGGTGATCCCGGAAGCCAGGTTCTCCCCGTAATTGATCCCCGACACAAGCAGATCTGGCGGAAATCCCATTACTTCCAATATCCCATGCAGGACGGCTTGCGCAGGAGTCGCGCCAACGCCATAGACTTCCCATTCTTTGCCGTGCACCATCAGCTTTTGTGGGCGAATGTGCCCATCCGTGTCGCGCGGCAAAGCCCGCCCCATCGAGGTCTGCTGCTCTCGCGGAGCAACCACATGCACATATCCAAGCTCCGAAAGCGCTTCGGCAGCCGCCCAAAGTCCGGGGGAATTGATTGAGTCGTCGTTAGTCAGGAGGATTTGTGGTCGTTTTTGTTCTGTCATGCTTGGATTGTACTCAATCCGCGGCTGTTTTGGGCGTTTTGTGGAATGTGTTTTGGTTTACGTTTGAGCGAACTTTCCTGTACAATTCTTTTATCCAGCCAGAAAGGAAATCGATGTCCAAATTAACCCCAAAAGTTATCCTGGAAGGCACACGCCTTACTTATAAGACCGAGATTGCCTTCGCCCTAAACGACCACCCCCGTTTTACTGGTCCACGCAAGTATCGCTATCATTCCCCTCTGATATCCGCGGAGTGGTGCACTTTCACCAACTATCCGTGGGGTCGGGGCTTGATCAACTTCGCACCTGAAGAAGAAGCCCAGGCAATGGAAACCTACCGCACCTGGCTTCATCTATTTGAACTCAACCGCTATTATTCCTGGGTCATCGATCGTTTCCACATCTCCACGCAGATGGTTCAATGGCTCACCTACGGCAAGCGCTATGACTTCACCTGGCTGGAGGAAGGCCTGGCACCACTCAATTTCCGCTTGATCTTCTGCACACGTTCACCTGAAACTTTCGTTGAAGCCCGCCAGGAGCGATTGAAAGTCTCGGGTAATCCCAGCCAATATGATGACCTGGAAAAATTCGTTCGGGAGCAGGAGGTGCTCGAGGAGTTGGTGGCGCGGTCCCGGCTGCCAGTTTTACATGTTGATATGAGCGATAACAACGTGCCCAAAGCCGTAGAGAGCATCGTGGACTGGATGGAAGCTACTGGTGGACTTTATATGGCTGATTGAACAGCCTTATAGAGATGGGATTTCTGGCTGCAGGTATAATGCAAAAATGATGTCGAAACTTGGGAAATTTATCTGGCTGTTTTTGGTGCTGGCGCTGGGGGGCTGCGTGGCAGGAGATGTCAGCCTGCCCACCATTGTGCCCCTGCCGACCGATACACCTATAATCGCCCTCACTCCAATCGCCACGCCAATTCCGACCAACACGCTGGCGCCAAGCCCTACGCCAAGCCCCACATTCACTCCAACTCCCGCGCCGGTCACCTATACCGTCACCGAAAAAGACGACATGTTCGGCGTGGCGCTCAAGTATGGCGTTTCGCTGGACGAGCTTAAAGCTGCCAATCCAACTGTTATCCCCAACATGATGAGCGTCGGGACCGTTTTGATCATTCCCATCACTCCCACTCCTCCTTCAACTGGCGCCGGTCAGGAAAATCCCACCCCAACTCCAGATGCCTTCAGCCCGCTGCGAATCGCCATGGCGCCGGTCTGTTACCAGGACGCGCTTGGCGGGGCTTATTGCTTTGTGCAGCTCGAGAACATCAGCGACTCCCCTGTGGAGAATCCATCCGTGCGCTTTACCCTCACCGGAAACGATGCGACCGGATTGGAGATGGATGGCATCCTTCCCCTAAACATTCTGCCGGCACAGGAGATAATTCCTGCCGTGGCATATTTTCCCTCTCCCGTTCCTGTGGGATTCGAAGTCAACGTGCAAATCACCGACTGGCTGCCTGTCATGCCGGATGACGCGCGCTACCTGGATGCTGAAATTGTCGCGGAAGCGCCAGCCATCGCCATCGCCGCCGGTGCGGGTTTTGCTGAGGTGACAGGCGTGGTCAATCTCACGCAGGGTCAAGCGGAATACGTTTGGGTGTTGGGAGTTGCTTTCGATGCCAACGGACAGGTGCTTGGGCTGCGCCGCTGGGAGCCGGAATCTCCCATGCCAAACGGCAACGCAATCCCGTTTGATTTTCGAGTGTATGCCATGCAGGGAGAGATTGCGGAAGTGAAATTGTTTGTTGAAGCGCTCGCCAGCAATCCTTGAGGTGAAAATGAAGAATCAGCTCCTGCCAGAACTCGGTAAAAAGACCTACATTATGGGCATCATTAACCTGACCCCGGATAGTTTCTCGGGCGATGGACTGCTCAGAGAGCGTGACTACATCCGCACGGCACTGCTGCAGGCGGAGCATTTCATCCAGGATGGCTGCGATATTCTGGACCTGGGCGCGGAATCCACCCGCCCTGGCGCGACTCCAATCGGCGTGGAAGATGAGCTGAACAGGCTGCTGCCCGTGATGAGTTCCCTGCGCAAAGACATGCCGAATGTGATCCTCTCAATCGACACCTACAAGGCTGAAACCGCCCGGGCTTGCCTTGCAGAAGGCGCGGACATCATCAATGACATTTGGGGTTTTCGCTACGACCCGGACATGGCAAGCACGGTGGCACAGGCGGAAGCGACCGCAATTCTGATGCACAACCGCACCCAAGGCGCGCAAGCGGTGAACAGTGAACTCGGCGGGCATTATGAGGGTGTGAAGTATGGCGACATCGTAATAGAGGTGCGCGACTGGCTGGCAGAGGCGGTTGACCTGGCTGTTGAGGCTGGGGTGAGACCGGACAGGATCATTCTCGATCCCGGAATCGGCTTCGGGAAGACTATCGAACAAAATCTGTTCCTCCTCAAACATATCGACATGCTGCGCGACCTGGGTTTTCCGATTTTGCTGGGTGTTTCACGCAAGGGTTTCATAGGGCACACACTCAATCTGCCCCAGGGCGAACGCCTGGAGGGCAGCCTGGCAGCGAACGCCTGGGGTGTGCTGCACGGAGCCGACATCCTGCGCGTGCACGACGTGAGGGAGACGGTGCGCCTGGCACGCATGTTGGATGCGATCCGTTTCAGCGAACTGCCATAGGACCTTCGACCTCACAATAGCGTTGAGTATTCCTTGCTTGATTTTTCACAGGTAATTATTTGGAACATTTTTACGGCAAAGCCGTCTTAAGCACGAGGGTGTGATTCTACGCCCCGATCCGGAGGACCCATGAACAAGAAACTCGTATCCTTGTTGATTGTTTTCTTTCTGACCCTAACAGGCTGTATGGCGGCAACCCCAAGCGAAAGCGCGCAGCTTGAGCAGCTCAGGCAGCAAAACCAATTACTTTCAGACCAACTGCTGGCCGCGCAAGATCAAATCAACACTCTCTCAACCCAAGTGGCAAACCTCGAAAACGCCAGTTGCGTTTTAGAACCTGCT
This sequence comes from uncultured Anaerolineaceae bacterium, assembly GCA_964409045.1. Lineage (GTDB taxonomy): Bacteria > Chloroflexota > Anaerolineae > Anaerolineales > Anaerolineaceae > Mesolinea. The sequence goes on from CAYPBU010000041.1 coordinate 14,728, forward strand.
GAACCTTCATTTGAAGGGCTGGCAGCCCAGATCCTGCCGCTCCTGCAAAGCCAGGATTTTGCCGCATTGGCGACGTTCGTCCACCCCGAACTGGGTGTGCGAATCTCTCCCTATGGTTACATCAGTGTGGAGAGGGACTTGGTCTTCACCAGGGAGCAGGTGGCAGCATTCGGCAGTAATCAGCAAGTGTACCTTTGGGGCGTACAGGCGGGCAGCGGGATGGACATAAACCTCACGATCGCCGAGTACTGGCCTGAGTACGTCACCAGCCAAACACCTGCCCAGGAATGGGGCTTATTGCTGGACCCCTCGCGGAAAGCCAGCAATACCATCGACAACTTTGCTGAGGTTTACCCGGATGGGCAATTCGTTGAATATCTCCAACCCGGAACGGAAACTTACGGTTACATGGACTGGCAATCGCTGCGGCTTGGGTTCCAGCAAAGCGGAGATGGGGCTTATTACCTCTCGGCGATCATCCACGACGAGTGGACACCCTAAAGCCCTGGCAGATTAACCTCAACTGATCTGCGACTGGGAGATCATTTCCTCAGCCAGTTTCTGTAGGCGTTCCTGCTCGGCCTGGTCCTCGATGTGTTGACGCTTCCAGTAGAGCTCCAGCAATTCTGCCGGGGTCATGCTGCTGGCTTCGAAGCTGTCGCCCAGACGTGTGCGTGCCTCGGAAGTTGGCTTCTTGATCAGCTGAAAAGCAAAAGCGCTTTTGAAGTGATCATGGATGCGCGCTTCATCGATTAGCGTTTCCAAATCCCTGGGATAAACGAGGGTCAGGCGCGTGATCGCCTCTGCCATTTCTTCTGTTGTGGGCAATGCCGCAAAGATTTTCTCATTGACGCCCAGCAGGTCATCCAATTCGACCCAATAATCCAGGAAGCGGCGGATCGGCAGCTCCTGCCAGCGGTAGGTGGTTTGACCCTTCTCAATTTCGGCAATGATGAAGCCCTTGCCCTCATTGATCTCGCCAAAATCTACACGTTCGATCGAACCGGGGTAGACCACCGGAGGGTGAGACCCCAGGTTGAGGTCCTGGTAGCGGTGGATATGCCCCAGTGCCACGTAATCCAGCGCGGGGTTTGCCACCAAGCCCGGAGGGAGGACGACATCCCGACCGATTTTTACAGATTGTTCACTGCCAAACTTCGCCCCCGCGATGGCGGCATGCGCCGTCAGGATGGTGGGGAGGTTGGGATCGAGGTCGGCAATGGTCTGACTGAGCCAGTCATTCAACATTTTCTCAATAACTTCCTGTGGGCTTTCCTCGCTGGAAGAGTCCGCTGCCAGGGACGAGATTATGCCTGACCGGGTAATCCAGGGGATGGCAACCACCTGCACCGGGACGCCGTCGAGGTCTTTCGGTGAGAGCAGTTTGAGCGAGCTGACAACGTGGATGTAATCCGGACTGAGCGTGTCGAACTCCTGGATGGCATGCGCGCGATACTGCGAAGGGGAGACGTCATGGTTGCCGGTGAGCAACAGCGTTGGGATCTTGGCGCGCGAAAGGCGCATGATGCGCTTGCCCCATTCGCGTTGGAAAGTCGGCGCGGGGGAACGGTCGCGGTAGGTGTCGCCGGCGAAAATAACCAGGTCAACCTTTTCATTAATCGCGGTATCGACGATGAAATCCAGGGATTTCAGGAAGTCCACCACGCGTTGCGGCAGCCCGGTTGCGGCGTCGTGCTGACCGTAATTAGCCATGTCGATATGAGCATCAGCAAAGTGCAGGAGTTTGATCATGGGATAATTATAATGTATGGGGTACTCGATTTACTGGTCCAGGCACCCCATGACAGTAGGGCTATTCCGATCCCTAAGCCGGGTTGTAGTAACTAATCAACTCTTTAGCCAATTGGTGTGTTCTATCCCAACAAATTAAATCCAGATACTCCTTGTTGGTATGCTCGTCATCGTAGCCAATGGACAAATTAACACAAGGTAAGGTGTTCTTGTCACTCCACACACTTAAGTCAGAGACACCACCCTGACATGGAACAAACTTGTTTTCAGCAGAGAATATTCGACCTGATATTCTTGCTACTCCTTCAGCGAATTCTAGAGTTGAATATTCTTGAGAACTTGATCTAAAAACAATATCTTTACAATTTTTCCGATCCAAGCTTATTCCAAACGAAACATCTTCAAAGAACTCTGGGTCGATTGCCTCGGCTCCGTACTGCCCTTGTTCTTCGCCAACTGTAAAAACAAACTTGAAAGGAGGGCATTCCTTGATGTCTCCAACTTCTTTGATGAGGTTCAATATTATTGCGACTCCTGCACGGTCATCCGCGCCTAAGATGCCTTTTTCCCTGGAGACAATGTTATCTCTCACAACAACCTTATATGAAGGAGAAAACTCACGAACCACATCGAGATGCGCTGCAAACATCATCATCTTTCGCGGAACTTGGCCGGCTCTTCCTGAACCTCTCGGTATACCTCGCGGTGGAATGACTGAGCCCAAAATATTGCCATTTTCGTCAACTAAAAAATCTAAATATCCCCTCTTAGTTTTAAGAGTTTTCAATTCCGAAACAACGTACTCCCGGACAGCGTCTTCATTACCCGTCTCGCCAGGAATTTGAAGCAAATCAAACAAAGTTTGCTTTCGAAATTCCAGAACATTCTTCCTGACATCGTCGAAACCTAGAATCTCATTTAGTCTCAAAGCTAACCGATAAAGCTCATCGGTTTCGAGATTTACATAAAGACTGTCAAGAAAATAGTATTCGACCGGAACTGAAAGCGAGTTAAATAGCTCCATAGCTACCTGTGTGTCATTTCTATTTGAAAAGGCTACCCAAGGACGAGTTCTTCGACTCTGCTCGGCATGTCCACCACATGAGCCTATTGTGGGTAGACCCAAACGGTTTAATTGGACAACCACTCCACGTATCGGCGGTTCGACATAGGTGATGTTTCTTACTATGTTCGGTTCTCCGTTTTCTTGTCCACCTCCATAATGTTTTTGCAGCAAGGGATCGATTTGGTAAAATTCCATTTCCGGGTCCAGGATAATAATCGACTCCTGGCTGGATTTGTAGTTGATGCCCAAGCTTTCCAAGTGGTTTTCAACTCGACGTTTTTCATCATCATAATTCCAATAAATTACATTCTCTTTCACGCTTGGAACGACTGAGCTACTGATGATTCCAGTCATAATCAAAAATTCATACCATGAAATGGACATGACAACTCACCTCTGAGGATTACTTTTTATATGGTTCAATAACCTGAAAACGAAGCCTTTAAGTTCGTCCAGTTTGAATTCTCCAGCCCAACTCATATTTCTTGAATTATTTCTGAATCTTAGTCCAATGATCTCGTCCTGGTCTGGTATTAACTCAAAACTACAATGTGCTACAGAATTCCTCATGAACCGGACTAATGTTTTTAGGTCAGAAACTCGGGGATTCCCTCCTGTTGGGAGAGGCCATCCCGCATGTTCCATATCTTCCCAGCCGATTTCCTGAACTTTTTCGATAATCTTCTCTCTTGGGTATACCAATAAACCCAAAAGTGAGTTTATTAACTGGGTTACTTCAAAAACTTCTGCACCCTTTTCTCTCAATTCTTCTATTGCTTGAAGGTTCTTTTCGGTTCGTTCGATGAACTCATCTTCGAGACTAAAACCTGTCATTTTTCCTCCTCTGTTTTATCAATATTATACAGCAGCAATGGTTCTCATAAATAAGTACACAAAAACAAGCTGCCTTTGAGGCAGCTTGTTTAATTCATCACAAAAATAGTTATTTTACGCTTCGTGGAATTCGCCGTCCACGACGTCCTCGTCATTGCCTTTAGGTTGACCGGGTTGGGGGCCAGGCTGGCCGCCAAATCCAGCTCCTGGCTGACCGCCATCGGCTGGTCCGGCTTGCTGGTAGGCAGCGGTGCCGATCTTCTGCATCACTTCCTGCAAGGCATTGCTGGCATTGGTGATGGCGCTGACGTCATCGCCAGTGATCGCCCCTCGCAGCACCTGAATCTTGGCTTCGGCGTCGTTGCGCAAGGTAGCGTCCACCTTCTCGCCCAGTTCCTTCAGGCTCTTTTCAGACTGATAAGCCAGGCTGTCACCCATATTGCGGGCTTCGATCAGCGCTTTGCGGCGATCATCTTCCGCCTTGTTTTGTGTGGCTTCGCGCACCATCCGCTCAACATCATTTTTGTTGAGGTTGGTGGAAGCGGTGATGGTAACTCTCTGCTCCTTGCCGCTGGCTTTATCCTTTGCGGCGACGCTCAGGATACCATTGGCGTCAATGTCAAATGTAACCTCCACTTGCGGGATACCGCGTGGCGCAGGCGGCAGACCATCCAGGCGGAAGCGTCCAAGGGTCATGTTGTCGGTTGCCATAGGGCGTTCACCCTGCAAAACGTGGATATCCACGGCGGTTTGGCTATCTTCCGCGGTCGAGAAGGTTTCGGTTTTCTTGACCGGAATGGTGGTGTTACGTTCGATCAAACGGGTCATGACGCCGCCCAAGGTTTCGACACCCAGGGAAAGCGGGGTCACGTCCAGCAGCAGCACGTCCTTGACATCGCCTGCTAAAACGCCGCCCTGGATGGCTGCCCCAATTGAAACAACCTCATCCGGGTTGACGCCCTTGTTGGGTTCTTTGCCATTGGTCTGCTTCTTGACAAATTCCTGCACCATCGGCATACGGGTGGAGCCGCCAACCAAGACGACCTCATCGATGCGGTTCATGCCCACACCAGCGTCTTTCATGACAGCCTGGAAGGGAGGTAAACAGCGATTGAGCAGGTGCTCAGTCATCTGTTCGAATTTGGCGCGGCTGAGTTTGAGTAGCAGGTGCTTGGGTCCGCTGGCATCAGCGGTGATGTAAGGCAGGTTGATCTCGGTTTCGAGCACAGAGCTGAGTTCGATCTTGGCTTTTTCCGCTGCCTCGCGCAGTCGTTGGAGTGCCTGGCGATCCTGGCGCAGGTCGATGCCCTGGTCTTTGCGGAATTCATCCGCCGCCCAGCCAACGATCTCGTTATCCCAATCATCGCCACCGAGGTGGGTGTCGCCATTGGTGGCTTTCACTTCCACCACGCCGCCGCCCACTTCAAGCAGGGAGACGTCAAACGTACCACCACCCAGGTCAAAGACCAGGATGATCTCATTATCTTTTTTATCAAGTCCGTATGCCAACGCGGACGCGGTCGGCTCGTTGATGATGCGCATCACTTCTAATCCAGCAATCTTGCCGGCATCTTTGGTTGCCTGGCGCTGGCTGTCGTTGAAGTAAGCCGGCACTGTAATAACCGCCTGGGTGACTTTTTCGCCCAGGTAAGCTTCAGCATCCGCCTTGAGCTTGGCCAGCACCATAGCAGAAATCTCCTGTGGGGTGTAGGTTTGCCCCGTGATAGGGATCTGGATACGGGCATCGCCAGTCGGTCCGGCAACAACCTTAAACGAAACCATCGCGCGTTCCTGTGCCACTTCATCGTAGCGGCGCCCCATGAAACGCTTCACGGATGAAACGGTATTCTCAGGGTTAACGATCGCCTGGCGCTTGGCAGGAATGCCCACCAGCCGTTCGCCATTCTTATTAAAAGCCACAACCGAAGGCAGCAAACGCGACCCTTCCGAGGTGGAAATCACAGTGGGGGATCCGCCTTCGATGATGGAGACGACACTGTTAGTAGTTCCCAAGTCAATTCCAATAATTTTTCCCATATTCACTCCTTATTGTTCTAAAAACTAACATTATTAAAGTGATTAAAGGATAGTATTTGTTTGATAGAGGGATATTAACATTTTGTCGGATGAATGTTAGCGTGTTCATTTCGCCTGGTTGGAAAAGGCGATCTGTTATCATCAAGATACAAGCACTGTCATTCCCCACCTGCAATCCTTTATAATTGAACCAGCAAATCTTGAAAGGATGATGAAATGAGCAA
>CAYPBU010000042.1:0-4868 GCA_964409045.1 uncultured Anaerolineaceae bacterium
CTCCAGCAGGATGGCAATCAGGTACATGTCCAGCGGATAAAGATTGGAAGCATAGGAGGCTTCAGCCAGGTGCAGGCGCGACATGACCAGCAGCTCATCCAAAAGCACCTGGTCGTCCTTACGTAGGGCGCGTTTGAAGCGGCTGAGTGCGGCTTCTTCTTGCTGCCAGGTTTGGGTAATTGAAGCGATGGTGCGTCCCATAAGAACCTCATCCAAAAAGTGACATTTGTGTCTGTTGTGCGGTTTGCAGTGCGAGCGGTTCTTCCCAACAGACATCCACGTTGTCTTTGAGCATCTCAAGTAAAACAGCCCTTTGGTGGGCAATGAGGGGAATCGGTCGGACACTGATGACCACGGGCGCTGAGGCACTCAGCCGTGTTAGCAAGTCGAGGCTGTGGTCCAGCAAGCGCCGCGCGTCTTTGAGCTCGACATCTTCGTCGAGAAAAGTCGCCAGCAGATCCAGCACTACCAGCGGTTCCTTTGGCGGGTTGGCAGCCACAGCCTGCAGCATAGCCAGCACCTGGTAACAGGTGAAAGCGCGTGACAGGCGGATATTGCACATAACCCGTACGGGGTCGGAGGTGTAGGGGCGGATCAGTTTGGCAACCGAATACATGTTGGAACGGTTGCCGCAGTCCAGCACGGTTACACGCTGCGCCAGGCTGAGTTTGGCGATCAATTCCAGCATTTTGTTGGAAAGCGCGTGGGCGCCAATCGCCAGAAAACGCCTTGAGGCCAGAGGAGTACTGAAGGGTATCAGTGAGATTTCCATGTTCTAATTATATAGAACAATTGTTCTAATGTCAAGAATTGTAAGAGTTTCAATCATCAAAGAAGGAAAAAGAGGGGGGTAAGAAAAGGATTCTATGAGATAATTCAGCCAGACAATCCGGTCTGGGAGGCAGATCACAACTTGCCTTGATTTAAACTGCGCTTGTTTTCTGTCAAAACTCATCCCCAGATCCTAAAAGGAAGGGAATCATTCATGAACAAGAAGATCGTCATTGCTGGTTCGTGTCGTACTGCGATAGGAAAAATGAGCGGTATGCTCTCAACCGTTCCTGTAGCAAAACTTGGAGAAGTCGTTATCCGGGAAGCAGTTCGCAGGGCAGGGATCCAGCCATCTGATGTGGACATGGTCTACATGGGCTGTATTCTGCAGGCTGCTCAGGGCCAAAACGTTGCCCGCCAGGCTTCTGTCAACGCCGGCATTCCGGTCGAATCCCCAGCTGTGACCATCAACGTCGTTTGTGGTTCCGGACTTGAGGCGGTCAACATGGCGGCAAGGATGGTTCTGCTTGGCGAAGCAGATGTGGTGGTGGCAGGCGGCATGGAGAACATGTCGGCTTCCGCCTATGCTCTTCCGCTGGCACGTGCTGGCTACCGCCTCGGTGATGGCAAGCTGGTCGACACGATGGTCAATGATGGACTGACAGATGCTTTCAGCCAGCTGCACATGGGCATCACGGCTGAAAATGTGGCAGAACAATGGCACCTGACCCGCGAAGAGCTGGACGAATTCTCAGCAATCTCTCAACAGAAAGCTGCTAAAGCTCAGGCTGATGGGAAGTTTAAGCATGAAATTGTGCCGGTCCAGATACGCGTCAAGCGCGATGTGGTCGATTTTGTTGAGGACGAAGGAATTCGCGGAGATGCAACCGCAGACGGACTAGCAAAGCTGAAACCCGCCTTCAAACCGGACGGAATGGTTACTGCGGGCAACTCCTCCACCATTAACGATGGTGCGGCAGCGGTAGTGGTGATGAGCGAAGAGAAGGCGCGTGAACTTGGCGTTACACCAGAGGCGTATTGGCTTGGAAGCGCCTTGGAAGGCGTTGAGCCTTCGATCATGGGCATTGGTCCCGTGGCAGCCACCAAGAAACTGCTTGAGAAGTTAGGTAAGACCGTTGCAGATTTCGATGTCATCGAAGCTAACGAAGCTTTCGCGGCTCAGTCAGTTGCAGTTCTGGGCGATTTGGGTCTGGACCCGGATAAAGTCAACGTTAACGGTGGCGCGATCGCCCTGGGGCATCCCATCGGTGCATCCGGTTGCAGAATTCTGGTCTCGCTGATCCATGAGATGAAACGCCAGGAATCTGCGAAGCTCGGTTTGGCGACGCTATGCATTGGCGGTGGCATGGGTTGTGCGACGGCAATTGCAAAACCCGAGGCATAAAATGGAGTATCTTCAGTTCGAATCGATCGGGCAGGTCGGACTGATTACCATCAACCGACCGGAAGCTCTAAATGCGATTAACAGCGCAGTTTTGGCAGAGCTGGATGAAACTCTGGATGCGGTGGACCTTGAAACGACCCGCTGCCTGGTAATCACAGGGGCAGGGGAGAAGGCGTTCATTGCCGGCGCGGACGTTGCTGAGATGTGTTGTTTTACTGAGAGTGAAGCCAGGCATTTCAGTGAGGTAGGGAATGCTCTGTTCAGGAAAATTGAAGCTTTTCCCATCCCCGTCATTGCTGCGATGAATGGTTACACCTTAGGCGGTGGCAATGAGCTGGCACTCAGTTGCGATATTCGCATCTGCAGTGAAAACGCTGTGTTTGGTCAGCCGGAAGCCGGTCTGGGGATCACGCCAGGTTTTGGCGGCACCCAAAGGCTTGCCCGGGTCATTGGCTCAACCTCGAAGGCAAAAGAGCTCCTGTTCACTTGCAGGAACATCAAAGCAGAAGAAGCACTTCAAATAGGCTTGGTCAGTTGTGTTTTTCCGCAGCAAGACTTGCTGCCTGAAGCCCTAAAAATCGCCAATCGTATCGCAGGTAATGCCCCAGTTGCTGTGCGAAACATCAAACGCGCTGTGAATGAAGGTCTGGATATGCCGATTGGTGAAGCGATCCAGCATGAGGTCGACCTGTTTGGTGAATGTTTCAAGACAGAAGATCAAAAAGAAGGCATGCAAGCTTTTATGGAGAAACGAAAAGACAAAGCATTCAGGAATCGATAGTTTTTTCAAATAGCAGCCTGATTTTTACAGGCTGCTTTGCAAAAAGGAGAAACCATGAAAGTAGCAGTGATTGGAGCAGGCACTATGGGCAGCGGCATTGCCCAGGCTTTTGCTCAAACCGAATGTTACGAAGTCATTCTCACGGATATTAACCTGGAATTTGCCCAAAAAGGTCAGCAACGGATTGCCAAAGGACTGCAAAGCAGGGTGGATCGCGGCAAGCTGGAGCAGGCGGTCGCCGATCAGGTTAACGCCCGGATTACGGCTGGTCTGCTCGAGGATTGCGCGGATTGCGACCTCGTTGTTGAAGCCGTTTTGGAGGAGATCTCCATCAAGCGGGAAACCTTCAAAGCCTTGGACGCGATTGCCAAACCTGAATGCATTTTTGCAAGCAATACGTCCTCCTTATCGATCACAGAAATCGCTCAGGGCTTGAATCACCCGCTGGTTGGCATGCACTTTTTTAATCCAGCGCCGGTTATGAAGCTGGTTGAAGTCATTCCAGGGCTATCAACTCCTGCGGATGTGGTGGAACGCGTTTCTGAAATTGCCAGGGGATTGGGCAAAACTCCGGTCGAGGTCAAAGAATCAGCCGGCTTCGTGGTCAACCGCATTTTGATCCCGATGATCAACGAAGCTGTGGGGATCCTCGCGGAGGGTGTGGCTAGTGCTGAAGGCATTGACACCGCCATGAAGCTTGGTGCTAACCATCCGATGGGTCCGCTTGAGTTAGGAGACCTGATTGGTCTGGATGTCTGCCTGGCAATCATGGAAGTTCTACATAAAGAGACGGGTGATAACAAATACCGCCCTCATCCGCTGCTGCGCAAAATGGTCAGGGGCGGCAAACTCGGCCGCAAGACCGGCGAAGGTTTTTACACCTACTGATATAAGTAAAACGGGCGCCCTTAGTTGCGCCCGTTTTGAACAATTTACTACTACCCTGACTATTTTATGATGAGCGGCAAGTAGGTCCCATAGGTAATGAAAGTTGCCGTGATGTTAGTATGACCTACGATCGATATGGTCAGCGGGTTATCCGTACCAGTCGCGTCACCATCCCAGCCATAGAACGCCCAACTCAGCTTTGGAGTAGCCAGGAGTGTCACCTCATCGCCGTAGTGGTAAGTGTCCGGCTCAGGGTCGATGGAAACCGTTCCTGAACCGATTGGTGTCACTGTCAGCAGATATTCATCCTGGGTAAAGATGGCAGTAATGTTGGTATCTCCCAGGATGGTGTAACTCAACGGATTATCTGTGCCAGAAGCGTCGCCATCCCATTTGCCAAAACTCCAGCCGGGATATGGTGCAGGCGTGAGCGTCACAACGTCGTTATAGTGATAAGTAGCCTGTGGAGGGTCGACGGAAACCGTGCCCGAACCATCAGGGGTGATGGTCAGGGTATACTCGATTTGAAGGAAGTTCGCGGTAATGTTGATATGGCTGTCCATCGTGACAATCAGCGGATTATCGGTACTTTCCAGATCTCCACTCCAACCAGCGAAGTACCAACCCGTGTCGGCAGTAGCATTCAGGCTGACTTGTTCGAGATAGCCAAATCTGCTGCGTTCTGGATCCTGGCTCACTGTTCCATTACCAGCGATGTTTACGGTGAGGGTATATCCCTGCCACTCATAAGCACCCATATCGACCACCGCTGACCCATCCCCATCTCCATCAGCCAAACGAGCGTTATCGTCAAGATCGGTTTGTGCAGTTACCGGCGTATTATTCCCAACCTCAATCGCTGGGGATGTGTGTTGTAAGTGATAATCCCCTGCGGTGGTGGGAGCTTCGCCATAAGAGCGTACCTCCACGAAGAGTGGGTCGACATCCAGGTTGCCTTCGCCGGTGTAGCCGCCCTGGACAATGCTGTAGGTCACAGTAGCGGTACCAGTGATGCTGGTGTAA
>CAYPBU010000042.1:4968-16213 GCA_964409045.1 uncultured Anaerolineaceae bacterium
ACAATCCCATTGGCGTCTTTGTTCGTGTCGTTTCCGTCGATATCACCGCTCAGGATGGTCGGATTGGCGAACCAATCCCGCTCGGAGAGCACTGTTTCACCCCCAGCGAAGCCGCCATAGACAGCCACACCAGTCTTCATGAAAAAACTGTCTTCTCTGTTTGTTCCCGGGTAATACACCCCCTCTGCGACCCAGATCTCATCCCCGGGGGCTGCCTGGGTTAGGGCAGTCTGAAGCATGCAAGCATTTGACCAGCTGGAACAATCGCCACTACCAGTTGGAACTGGCTTAACAAAAAGTGTTCCAGCCGCAATGACATTATTTGTTGTTGGTAAGATCAGAAGTGTCAGGATTGAGAGACCGAAAAGAATTCGACTTAATGCTGAGATTGAAGATAAACCTCGTTTATCCATCTTATTCTCCTTTACACGAAACACGAACAAACAAATCCCACTATTCAAAATTATACAGAAAAATGTAACGGAAAACTTACAAGTAATTTTACCGCTGATTCGACACAATGGAGGGGCAGATTTCGGAACTTTTGATGTACCATGACCGGTTTGTAGCTTGGACTAAAACGGGGACAATGGAAAACTATTCACTACAATAACACCATCTGCCGGTATAATGCACGCAAGGGAAATCTCTCCCGGCCAACTTTCTTGACTAAGAGGAGATGACATGCAAAAGAAATTCGCCTTACCCCTGATAATCATCGTGCTCATTGTTCTGTTAAGTTGCTCCATCAGTATGGAAGGGATCAATTTCAGCGGCGACGAAGAAGCAAATAAGATAGCTTCACTTCGAGCTCATGAAACAGAAATGGCAGAATCTGAATCTGAAGCTGCACTGCCACCTATGACTGAACCTACTCCTGAGACCCAGCCCACTACACCACCAGTCCCAACTACCGCAGCGGAACCCGAAACCAACACAGATGGCCCGACAGAATACTCTGTAACCTCCCAAAATTTTGATTGCATTTGCCAGGAAACCGGCACTGTCACCCAGGAAGTCAAGGTCGAGGGCGATAAACTTTTACTCGGCGGTCAGACCTTCGACAAGATAGGTGACAATACTTTTAGAAGAAGTTGGATGGGTTACTACATCCTTGTCAGCGGCCAGGGTGACAACAAAACGGAAACTCAAGTAGAAGAAGAGCGCAGTTTGATCGTTATCCTCACCGAGGAAGGCTATATCATGGAGAATTACCAGGGTGACAACGCCTCACCTTGCTGCATCTTCACTTTTACGAAAAGTAAGTAGCTTGGTACGCCCTTAGACGATCGAAGTTGTAAACGTTTTAAAAACACAACCACCCGTGTATCTGGTGGTTGTGATTCAAGAGATTGTTTACGCCATCAGTTTCAGTGCTGCGCTGATGATCAGCGGGGCGCCGGTGGCGGCTTGAATTTCTTCCAGGGAATATTCCGGGTTTTGCTCAATTAGCACAAATCCCTCGTGGGTCACTTCAATCACGCCCATCTCTGTGATGATCAAGTCAACCGCCCTGACTGCAGTGAGGGGCAGATTGCATTCGCGCAGCAGTTTGGGTGCGCCTTTGGCGGTATGTTCCATTGCCACGATCACCTTTTTAGCACCACTGAGCAGGTCCATCGCGCCACCCATCCCCGGCACCATCTTGCCCGGGATCATATAGTTGGCAATGTCGCCATTTTCTGCGACCTGCAAGGCTCCCAGAACCGTCACGTCCACGTGTCCGCCGCGAATAATACCAAAGGACATGGCGCTGTCGAAGAAGCTTCCTCCCGGCAGAATCGTAACGGGCATCGCGCCAGCGTTAGCGATGCAGGGGTCAATTTGGTCTTCAGTGGGGGCAGGACCAACCCCAATGAAACCATTTTCGGATTGGAAGGTGACGTCTCTGCCATCAGGGACGAAATTTGCGACCAATGTTGGTAGGCCAATGCCTAGATTCACGAGAGTGCCATCCTGGAGTTCCTGGGCAACCCGCTTGGCGATAAATTCCTGCATTTGCTGTTTATCCATCATAGTTTGCTCCCATCAACAATGTGAGTGACAAATACACCGGGCACTACCACTTCATCCGGGCATAGCCCGCCAACTTGCACGACTTCATTTGCTTCCACAATTGACATATCAGCGGCAGCCCCCATATAGACGTTAAAGTTCCTTGTGGCGCCATGGAATGTGAGATTGCCCTTTTCGTCTGCCTTTTCTGCAAAAAGCAAAGCAACATTGGCACGAAGAGGCTTCTCGAGCAAGTATCTCTCACCATCAATCTCGATAACCGTCTTGCCTTTTTCCACTTCCGTCCCCAAGCCGGTTTTGGTAAGTACACCCCCAAGCCCAAAACCGCCGGCGCGGATCTGTTCGATGAGAGTACCCTGGGGTATCAGCACCACCTCAGTTTCACCTTCCAACATCTGCCGTCCAGTTTCACGGTTAGTCCCAACATGAGATGCCATGATTTTCCTGAACATTTTTGCCACTACCATCTTTCCAACCCCACGGTCAACAAATCCAGTATCGTTGCAGATGAGGGTCAGATCTTTTACTCCTTTAGCAATAAGCGCATCGATGAGCCTTTCCGGCGTGCCAACTGCCAGAAAGCCTCCAACCATGATGGTATCGCCATCTCTTACCAGATTTACTGCGTCTTCCAAGCTGATCAACTTACTCATAAGTCCAACCTTTCTCACAAACGATTAATAGGTCAAGAAGTCTGCTTTTTGCGGGCTGCTAATTCTGTACAGATATAACTGGCAACATCATCGGCGAACTTGCCAGGGCCAAAACCAGCGTCACACCCCAGCTCTTTGGCAAGCTCGTGGCTGATCCGAGGGCCTCCGATGACCAGCAGGAAGCGTTTTCGCAAACGCTCCGCCTCAAGCAGCTCAACTAATTCGGTCAGGTTTTGAACGTGGACGTTTTTCTGAGTCACAGTCTGAGAAACCAGAAGTACATCCGCGTCAAATTCGACCGCTTTGCGAATGAAATCCTCATTCATTACCTGGCTGCCAAGATTAAGCGCCTCAATCATCTTGTAACGTTCCAGCCCGTAATGTCCAGCGTAACCTTTCATGTTCATGATGGCGTCGATCCCGACTGTGTGAGCGTCTGTTCCTGTGCTCGCACCAATCACTCTGATCTTGCGTCCGAAGTTTTGCTGGATGAACAAATCGGTTTCATCCATAGTCATCTTGTTGATATCTACGAAATCTACATGTATTTGCGTATAGTCAATAGAATGACTGAGGCTTCCATAAACAACAAAGAAGCTGAAAGTTTGGTCCAATGGGGAATGATGGGCAACAGTTGGCTCGACCAATCCCATCTTGATAGCCAGCTGGCGAGCTGCCTCAACTGCAGTTTCACTATCAGGCACAGGCAGGGTGAATGAAAGCTGAACTTTGCCGTCGTTCATTGTGTCACCATAGGGCTTCAACTGGGTTAGGTCCAGAGTCTTGTCAAAATCGGTCTTTTTGGTGGAATATCGTCCGCTACTCATTTTTTCCCTCCTCAAGCGCTGCTTTGGTTCGGTGGTAACGTTCGGAACCCAGTTTTGATTCTTCCAACAAAAGGGGGACAAAAGGATTCATATATTGTTCTTCCTTAAAAACCACGCCAGCGAGCCCTTTGCCGCCATCAAACGGGCGCTTGATGCCTGCCAGACGTCCTTCCTCTATGGTGCGGAAGAGACCATCACGACGGATATTTTGGAGGAGATCGAGAGCCAGGTCGAGCACATCCGCGGCTCGCTGTTCCATAATCCCGCCCTCACGAAATTCGATGTCCTCACCAAAATCTGCGAAACTGGTAGCAATATAGCGCGCGTTTTCAATAGCGAGCGCACGATCTGCTAGGTGGGGAGTGTGGATGGCTTCGGTCAGCATGCCAAGCAGGTGAATGCGTTGGTCGCTGATGACCGTCACAATGTTAAACAGCGCGTCCTGAACATGCGACTTGAAAATGTTGCCTGTCTTGAACTTGGTGGGGGGCATATACTTTAGCGGGGCGTTGGGGAAAATCTGCCTGGCAAGCTGTGCCTGGGCAAATTCGTACAGAAACGCATTTTTAAGGTCGGGATTCATCTCAAAGGCATGCCCCAGGCCCATTTGCTCTTCGGGCAAGCCAGCCTTTAGGGCAAACTGCTCGTTGATGAGTTGTGAAGCCAAAACAGTATGAGCTTCTTCATAGGCATCGGAGGTGGTCAGATAATTGTCCTCCCCGGTGTTAATAATGATGCCGGCGGCGGCGTTGATCAAGCGGGAGAATTGCTGGTCAATAAGAGTGCGCTGCATGTTGATATCGCGGAACAAAATCCCGTAGAGCGCATCATTCAGCATCACATCCAGGCGTTCCAGAGCGCCCATCACCGCGATTTCGGGCATGCATAGACCTGAGCAATAGTTGCAGAGGCGGATGTAGCGTTTCGATTCCAATCCCACTTGATCCAGCGCTTCCCGCATCAGGCGGAAGTTCTCCTGGGTTGCCATGGTGCCGCCAAAACCTTCTGTCGTCGCACCAAAGGGCACATAATCCAGCAAGCTTTGCCCGGTTGTGCGAATCACAGCAATCACATCTGCGCCTTGGCTGGCAGCGGCTTTTGCCTGGAGGATATCTTCATAAATGTTACCAGTTGCAACGATCACATAGATCAACGGTCCGCTGTGATCACCGTATTCAAGCAGCTTTTCTTCCCGAATGACGCGATTGTGATGGATTTTGGAAACCGCTTCCTCGGCGCGTTTTTCTGCCCATAATTGGATCTCAAAAAGATCTACCGGGTCCGTCTGGGTGAGATCCAACTCACCCCTGGCTACTGCTTCAGCGATTTCCTGAGGTTCTTTCCCGAGCGAGATCGCCGCCTGTCCAATCCAGTATGTCGCTCCGAGCCCCAACATTTGGCGGGAAGCCAGGTGTTCCACAACCACGTTCGGCAGGGGCACACCCATGGCGTCGACTCCATCAATGCCAAACAACCTGCAGATTGACCTTTCGATCGTGGTAGTGGTGAATTGCTGGGTGTAGGCGTGGATATCTTCCACAACTTGGCGGGCTGCAGACCGAGCCAGTTTTACTTTTTCCCAATCTATGTGAAGTTTTGCCATTATTCCTCCTGCTGAGCTGCACGCATCTCGTGGACCAACACTTCATCCACTCCAAGCAGCTCAGCAATTTTTATCGCGCCTGATGGGGATAGATGTGCACCATCAATCTCCTCAAGCCGAAAATCCATCAGATTTTGAATTTTCCTGACACGCGTCAGGTCTTCGTGATGCATACTCACGGAAAATTCAGGAAAGGTCGAAGCTGAATTTTCCGGAGTGTCGTTCGTCTTAGGGGCACTATAACGATAGCTTGAAATATCTGCCAGTGCATCCGGGCTAATTCCTCGCACCTGGTAAAACCGGATGCCTTGTCCCTTTTTGACATGGTAATGCGTAGCGATAAAGAATGTGCTGCTGGATTTGCCATAAACATTGCAAAGTGCCTGCACGATTGCCGTCGCGTCGGATGGATTTGTGCCCCGGCACGGTTCATCCATTAGTATCAAGCCTTGTTGGCTTTGGCTCTTACGATAATGATTGCGGATCTGCACAGCTTCAAGCCCGAACGAGGAAAGCCCTCGATGCAAGTCACCCTCATAACTGGATTCGAACGCGAAGAAATCATACAAAGGCGATTGCAGGCTCTCGCAAAAAGGGAAATATCCCAGCTGGGTCATCACAAGTGCCAGGAAGACCGTCTTCAGGGCAACACTTTTGCCTCCCATATTGGCACCTCTGAGCACGGTGGAGCCTTTGTTCAACTCGATAGATATCGGCGTGAAGGTCAGCCCTTGTTTCTCAAGTATCGAAGCAATCAGTGGATGAATCGCGTTATGTAAACTTGCTGGGTTATTATGTTCTACTAATTCAGGTTTACAGCCATTCCAACGATATGCAAGGATGGCTTTCGCCAACCGAAAATCGAGAACAGCACAGCTGGTAACGTTGGTCTTTATCTGAGGCAACCATTCTGCCAGCTTCACTCCCAGCTGCCGACGAATGGTTTCTTCCTCTTGGTCTTCCTGTGCTGTTAGGACAGCGCGTTGGGTCAGCAGTGTCTTGCGTTGCGGACCTGTCGATTGGCGGATTTCCTTTTCCAGTTCTTTTTTCCTCAGCCTGAGCTGCGCGAGCTCCGGAGAATACTCACTATAGATGTGAAAAGTGGGATTACCTGAGCCTGCTGGGTCAAGCAAGGCTGCCGCTGACTTGGTGTCCTCAAAGATGACGCCGGCAGCGTCAAGCAGAGTTTTCATCTTGCGAATACGCGAGAAGATTGCAAACGCGCTCTTCAGTTCGAATAATTCGGTATCATCCAACAGGCTGCCTTTTTCGAGCCTTCCAAGCGTGCCGCGAAGTTCGCGCAGACGTGAAAATTGGATTTGCGCTTCGGATACTTGTGGGTTGTTTTCCTTGACCATTGCAAGCAGCCGATCGATGGCGCTCAATTCTTGTTGTAACGCGTCCCGTGAGCTATTTGGATAGAGATGGGCTGAGTTCTTCAGGTTGTTTCCCTGAGGGCTACGACATTGACAGGCTTCCAGAACTTTGAGTAGCCCTAACTCATCTAATAATTCCGGTGAAATAATGACCGAGGTTTTCATAACGCTCTCACATCGTCCTGGGTCCCAGATCGATTACTGGAATTGCGATAGTCTTTCGTAATTCTTCAAGGAGCAATTCGGGATCAATACTCTGCCCGTTAGAGCGGGTGGGGTTGAGGCAAACTAAACGCACATCCAACGGATTTAGAACCGCCAGGGACACATTTCGCTCACGCAGCTTCTGGAAATTACCCGTTTTAATAAACAAACGAGTACCATCCTCCACCACCAGGGTCAAATTTGCGAAGTTCGTTTCGCTCAATAATTCCTGCAGCACTTGCTCTGTCATCGCACCTTGTAGATACAGAAAACAGGTATCAGGTTCCAGTGCATTGGCAATCACCTTACCATAACCAACAAGCGTTGGGGTGTTCAGAACCGCGACCGACAAATACGGTTTGTGCCCATGCAACATGATAACGCGCTTGTTAGGATGCGTCGAAATTGCCTGGGCGAACAGCTCTCCGATCTCATCAGGCAGAGCTGGCGTCTGGAGCAGGCTCAACGCGAAGCTGGACTTTTCAGCCAGAGTTTCCGGAGTGGCGGAAGTTTCTGCGCTGACGCATAGGATGACGGCCTCGCTCATGCCTGATCCGGCTTGTGACCGCCGGGACAACGCGCCATCAATGATGAAAAAGCAATCCGGTTCATGTTGGCGCATCAGGCTGCCAATGGTGGCAATCTCGTCCGTCCTGCTGGGACCTGCCAATTCCACGTAGCCGTCGCTGAGTGCCCGGCAAATAATCACCTCGCCCAATGCAGTTCTGATATTACTGAGTTCTAATATTTCAAGTAGAGCGTCGCTCTGCTGCAGTGCTCCTTCAGCCGAGGCGATCAGTGTGCCTGCGGGAATATATATGCGTGGCTTGGCATTGCCGCTCAAAATATCTTCGGTTTCACCGTCCCGACCGATGGAGGTAAGTGCCAAGGGGCGGGTTTGCCCGGATTCTTGCCAGGCTGCGATGATGTGGTTGAGACAGGTTGTCTTCCCGGCATTTTTTGAAAGCCCAATAATAGCCAAAGACTGCAGATCATATAAATCTGTCAGATCGAGGAGCTTAATGCCTGGCTTTGCCGCAACCGGGTTCACACCACCGCCGTTATTCCTTGTGTTTCCTTCTGTTTCGCTGTAAACCTACCGGCTCGAGGGTCATTTGTTGGCCCGCCAGCAAGCTGGCAACACCGATTAATTCAACCTTCTCTTCACCTCTGCAAACCGGGCAATTGCATTCGTTTTTGTATGTTTCCGGCTCTTTGTAGGTAGTAATCACGCCCTCAAAATTTCGTAGAACGATATGGTCAGGGTTCTGCGATATCAGATAATCTGGCATCACCGGAATTTTTCCTCCGCCGCCTGGCGCGTCCACCACGAAGGTCGGCACGCAAAAGCCGGAAGTGTGCCCCCGTAGACTTTCGATGATTTCCAATCCTTTGGCAACCGGTGTGCGAAAATGCGAAAGACCAAGCGAAAGATCGCACTGATAGATGTAATAGGGACGTACCCGGATGTAGACCAGTCCATTGACCAGTTTTCGCATAACGTGCACACAGTCGTTTACGCCGCGCAGGAGCACGGATTGATTGCCTAACTGCACACCCGCGTCTGCCAGCAGGGCGGTTGCCCGCTTGGAATCCGGGGTGATTTCGTTCGTGTGATTGAAGTGCGTGTTTACCCACACCGGGTGATATTTCCGGATCATGTCGCATAATTCGGGTGTTATCCGTTGAGGCAAAACCACCGGCGTCCGAGTGCCAATCCGAATAATTTCAACGTGATCGATTGCCCGCAATTGTGAGAGGATGTATTCCAACCTCTCGTCGCTCATCAACAATGCGTCCCCGCCAGAAAGCAGCACATCCCGCACGGAGGGGGTTTGGCGAATATAGTCTATGCAGGCATCAATTTGCGCGCGAGTCCGTGCTCCGTCTTTTTGCCCAGCCAAGCGCCGCCGGGTGCAGTGCCGGCAGTACATCGCGCACTGGTCGGTGATCAGGAACAGAACTCGGTCAGGGTAGCGGTGAGTAAGCCCAGGAACGGGAGAGTCGCCATCTTCTTCGAGGGGATCTTCCAGATCTTCCGGGCTGCGATAAGCTTCATCGCCAGTTGGCACAGCCTGCCTTCTCACCGGGTCATGCGGGTCGTTGGGGTCGATCAGACTCAAATAATAAGGTGTGATCGCCATTCTGAAGGTTTCAAGCGCTTTTCGTGAGCCTTGTTCTTCTTCGACAGTGAGTGGCAAGTACTTTTTTAGCGTGTCTACATCTGAAATCCGATGCGAGACCTGCCAATGCCAGTCGTTCCACTGCTCATCCGAGACATCCGGGAATAGTTTCTTTCGCCGGGTTTCGCCACTCGTGTTGATGTATTTTTCTTCAGCTTTCATCGCTTAACACCTTCGTTTCTGATAGAGGCTGCAGCTTTTCCCGCAGTCTATTGGTTCTGCTAGATGTAACTTTGCTCAAAGATCTCGCGAAGGGCTTTGGATTCGCGCAAAACCTGCAAGGTGAACTCAGCGTGGTTGCGAGTGTAGCCGTTACCGATGATCATTGTGACGTCTTTGCCAATACCTTCGGCGCCAAGGGCAGCCCGCGTGAAGCTGGTCGCCATGCTGAAGAAGTAAACCAAACCGCCATCCCGAACTGGGAGAATGGTGGACATCTCTGTGCCGTGGATGTTGACCACGTTGATGGCTACGTCATATTCCTTCCCGCCGTTGCATTCCAGGGCTTTTTCGAGCACTTCCACCGGATTGGATGCGTCAGCGACAAAGAATTTGTGCACAAAGTGATTGTCCAACAGGGTTTTTTCGGGGCGACTGCTTCGGCTCATGCCCACAACATTCCCGCAAGGACCCACACGTTTCATTGCTTCATAGCCGCAGAGCATGCCGCTCTTGCCGCCTGCACCGAGAATGAGCACGGAATCGCCTGGTTTGACGATGTTCGCGGTCTGCGCCGGCGCGCCGGCTACGTCCAAGGCTGCCAAAGCAAGTGATTCTGGCATATCGTCCGGGAGTTTGGCGTAGATGCCGCTCTCGAAAAGAATAGCTTGACCCTTGATGTCCACACGATCGGTCTCAGGATGAACTGCCAGGATTTCATCGATGTGCAGGGGAGTCAGAGAGAGTGAAACCAAAGACGCGACACGATCACCAACCTTGATGTCCGTCCGATGCTGCAGTGCGGAGCCAATCTTTGCGATACTGCCCATCAACATACCGCCCGAACCTGTGACCGGATTTTGCATCTTGCCGCGTTCAGCCACAATCCCCATAACCATCTCCTTCAGCCTGTCCTCGTTTTGCTCGGATGCCGTCCAAAGCTGCCTGAAACTGGCTGAGTCGATGTTTAGCGCTGATACATCAATCAGGATTTCGTTGTCATAGATCTCCATCGAGTTGTCGATCTTTTGCGCGGCTTGCGGCAGCAGCCCTTTGGGCTCGATCACGCGGTGTGCACCATATTTATTACCCATTGCCATAAAACTATTCCTCCGTAGATGAAAATAACTAATTTACACGCTCTGGCATGCCCAAAATCTGGCGGGCTTCTGCCGGCGTGGCGATTTCAAGATTCAGTTCCTTTGCGATGCGGACGATCCGCTCCACAAATTCTGCGTTCGAGACTGCGTTGCGTTCCCGGTTGTACTTCAGGTTGTCCTCAAAGCCGACCCGAACATGCCCGCCTAAAAGCATACTCATCACGTTCATTTCCAACTGGCAGCGACCGATTCCAGTGGTTGTGAAGGTCGCGCCTTCTGGCAGCGATTCTTTCAGAAACAATAAATCGCGGGGGGTACCAGTGGCACCGCCATTCACACCCAACACGAAGTTGAAGTGCAGATGGGGCTGGATGTGTCCCTTGCGGACCAGGCGCGCAGCCATGTCGACGTGACTTTTGTCGAAGCATTCCAGTTCGGGTTTGATGCCGCGTTCGTTCATGCGAGCTGCGAATTCGATGATCATGTTTTCGGTGTTGACGAAAATTTCATCCCCACCAAAATTCATGGTGCCGCAGTCCAGGCTCGCCATTTCGGGGTTTAATTCGGTTGGTTGAAGGCGTTCCTGTGCGCTCATGCCCGTTGCACCGCCCGTAGTGGGCTGAATGATCACGTCCGGGCAGGCTGCCTGGATGGCATTGATAATTACCCTGAAGCGTTCCCGGTCCTGGGTGGGGGAGCCGTCGTCAAAGCGGGCGTGCAAGTGAATGATGGCAGCGCCGGCTTCGTGGGCGAGCTTTGCCTCACGCACGTACTGCTCAATGGTGTAGGGGACGGCAGGGTTCATTTCCTGGGTGACTTCAGCGCCGCTGATAGCCGCGGTGATAATGACCTTTTGTGCGCACATAATTCTCTCCTTCTACTAAGTCAGCCCTGGATCAACCGAGGCGCTGTTTGTCCTTGGGGGTCACACATGTACCGCTCGCTCGGCAAACAAGCACGGGCTCAGCCAGCACTTCTGCTGCTGAATCTGAGAGGTCAGGTCGGGGGGCGATGACCTTCCACGCTTCAAAAGCCATCTTCCGGGAAGTGTTGCCTTCGCTGGTGATCCAACCTTTGGCTTCGATGAAATCCCCAGCGTAAACGGGTGCAAGAAATTCGATGTT
>CAYPBU010000042.1:16259-19118 GCA_964409045.1 uncultured Anaerolineaceae bacterium
CAGTAATTCAGTCGCCACATCGCCAAACAACTTGGTCATGTGCGCACCATCCACAAGCCCGCCGCCGTAGTGAGCGTTTTCCGCACCAATTCTCAGTCTAATTACTACTTCGTTCATCGCATCCTCCTTATAATTAAAAACGCTATGTGCTTATAAAGACACATAGCGCTCCATGCTGTTGCATGACAGTGGCCTACCTTCGTTAGGCGCACCAAGGCCGGGGAGAGGACTCTCCTTTTACCCTTCGGCGACGGATAATTCGTTTCTTCTCCCAGTCCCGGGATGTTTGCGAAGTTTCTACGCGATCCGCCGCGCCTCTAATGATTTTTATTCAGTTGGATCAGAAACATCTGACTCTGAGATTATAGCTTGAGTGAGTTTTTTCGGGAAGGGTAAAGTTGACGATAAGTCGAAAAAGACGCAGAAATTATTGTTAAAGTACATTATACAAAGAATATACAAAGAGTTTTTTATCCAGACTTGAGATAGGGTAGGGGAGTTGGGTATAATTGGCGCTGATTTTGGACTAAAGGTGACTAATGGCAATAAAAACAACTGAAAGCGGTACAACTCTGCGAAATCGATTGGCGCGCTCGATCGTATTAGCAATCCGCACGCTCATGCAGCAGGGCAGACCAGACGAAAAGAGCCTGGATATGGCAGCATATATCGTTCTGGCGCTGGAAAAGATCAACGAAACGGTTGATGCAGCCATGGTTGCCTGGGAGAAACGCGATTATTGGGTTAAGGCAGATCAGTTCCGCCAGGAATGGGCTTGGATTGAAGGCAGCCATGCTCGTCTGAAAGCAGCCTTATTTGCACAAAATTGGGCTGAGATTGCGACAGAAGCCATTTCAGTGGGGCAGCGCTTCAGCAATGTCAAGATTGCGGAGAAAAATCGGATAGGCGAACCCTGGGTTGGCGCATGGAATGCGCTGAAACGCGATAAGTAGTCATCTCAAAAATTCAAGAATTAATCGCGGAGCAATTTAGTGGGTGGGCCGCTGAGTTTGTTAATTTCCCTTTATGGTTATGATAAGTATCATTATCGCAAGCATAATTAACGAGAAAATATGGCTTCTCCAGTCAAATTAACAAGCTGGTAAATTAAAAGTCTGATTCGTAAGTCATGATATGCTTTGTGTGCGCTGGCAGGTCCAATAGTTCCTCTGCAAAAAATATTGGATACACAGATACGGAAAATTCATCCAGTTGCGATATTTCGAGCCATTCTAGGTGCTCTGGCAATCCCCGCGTCGTCGTGCTGTTTGACGTTATCACGCAATTCGGATCCCACTTCATAAGGAAGTAAAACGCCAATTCGTGGCAACTTAACCCCTCTATGTCTCCGCCTTTTCCAAGGAAGAAGTTCTCGTGAATGTACACCAGTCGCTCCACCTCAAATTTCCACCCCGTTTCCTCCCAAACCTCACGTTTAGCTGCATCTTCCAGGCTTTCACCATGCTCCACGCATCCACCGACCGAATAATAGTATGGATCTTCATCATTTCGGATCATCAGCACCTTGCCGTCATTGATCAATATCCCGCACGCCCTCAGCCGAAACCAATCCGTCCCATTCGTAAATGTGCACTCTGTTTTGGTCATCTTAACTCCTTAGTATTGGCAAATTATAGCTTCGCAACTTTTCAGTAGACGCTCCCCTTTCAACATCGCCGTCGTTTTCACGATTATAATGAAGTTGATAGTAATAAAAAAGAACTTAACAATTATACTATGCGCAATTATAAGCTAATAATGGGCATAACATGCAAATGACTATCGCGGAATGCATCCAAAAGTACCAAAGCTCAGTCAAGCTTTCGCGCAGCGCGAATACGTTTCGCACGTATACGAATGCAATGAACCTGTTTAACGAAGTTTTGAAAGACAACGGAATTGACGCAGAATCTGCGGATGTCAATGTATTGCCGGAAGAAGCAGTAATCTGGGTGCTGACAGCCCTCAAAGATTTTTCCTCCGCCACCGAACAGGTTTACGTGACCTCAGTGGTTGGTTTGTTCGAGTTTATTGCGGGCGAAAACCTTGCGCCGATCAACCTGCCCCGCATCCGCTTGCTAATCAAACAACGTGCGCGCCGCCCAGGCATCCGCCTTCCGCAATTCCCCAAGAATGCCATTGACGTAGTTTTGGACTACGCAGCAGCGTTAACCTCAAAACCCACTCAACAAGAATTTGAGCGCCTGATCAATCTTCGTGACCGGGCTTTCCTGCTGACGCTTTCCGACACCGGCTTGCGGGTGCACGAAGCCTGCAACCTGCGCCGTGGAGATATCGACTGGCTCGAACACCGGGCGATTGTGATCGGCAAGGGCAACAAAGAAGCCGTCGTGCGCTTCTCAAAACGCAGCCTGGATGCCCTGAAGATGTATCTCTCGGAGAGGGCGAGCCTGGATGGCAACAGCGGCAAAGCGCTGGCTTCCCAACCGGTGTTCGCACGCCATGACCGCGGTGCGGGCAAAAAGGTCAAACCCATTTCCACCACCACGGGGCGCGAAATTGTCAATCAACGTGTGCGTGAATCCCTTGGCGAAGAAGCCGTCGGCACCATCACCCCCCACTCATTCCGGCATTATTTTGTGACCACGATCCTCGGCAGCACCGGCAATCTCAAACTTGCACAAGTCCTCGCACGTCACACAAACATTGCTGTCACCCAGCGCTATTCCCACTTGAGCGATAACGAGCTCGACCAGGAATACCAGCAAATTTTCGACTGATGCTTTGTTGGTGGTATCATAATCCCTTGAAACCGAACAATTGAGGAGTTTATGACTGAGAATCGTATCAAGGCTCACCCAATTCTGATTGATGATTCTGTAGCAGACATTCCGTTTT
>CAYPBU010000043.1:0-18977 GCA_964409045.1 uncultured Anaerolineaceae bacterium
CTCAATCTCCCGGTTGAGTTTTTCCACTCCGTGGGTTAGCAGGTCTGCCTGCTGCTGTGGAACGAGCCGCAGGGTCATGACGGCATCAGCAGCGGCATAAGGAGCAGCCTCGCTGATAGGCACCTGCGCCATGGTGATCTGACTTTTGCCCTTGCCGATCAGGCTCTCGATCAGGGTCATTTCCACCCCAAGCCGCACCCAGGCTAAGGCTTTCAAGCCCAAATGGCGCGAATCGGGCGTGATCAGCCACTCGGCAATCATCGTGTCGAAGGTGATTGGGCTGACCTCTATCCCCACTTGCCGAAGCGCGATCAGGTCATACTTGGCATTGTGCGCCACTTTGGCAATTTTTGGGTCGGTCATGAGCGGTTTCAGGGCAGAAAGCACGTCTTCCAACGGAAGTTGTTGACCTTTGTCATGCCCTACCGGCAGGTAGTAGCCCTTATCCGGGCTGCCTGCCAACGAAATCCCAACCAGTTGATCCTGAAGTGGATTGATCCCGGTGGTTTCGGTGTCAAAAGCAATCATCAAGGCGTTTTTGAGATCGGAAATGCAGGCTTTCAGCTTCTCAGATGTGTCTACAACAACAGTTTCATAATCGGCGTTTAGCGGCTCAACTGGCATAACAGGTTCAGGGGTGACCGGGGTGGATTCCTCCCCAAAAAGACTCACCTGCTCTGGCTGGGGGCTCAGAGTGGGTTTTAGCCGTTGGTTTAGCTTCTTCAGGCGCTGGGTGAGGGTGCGGAACTCAAGCTGGTGAAACAGCTTTTCCACAGCGAGGGGGTCAAAGCGGCTGGGTTTTGCCTGGTCGAGGTTGAGCGTGACCGGCAGGTCGGTGCGGATACGCGCCAAATCCTGGCTGAGGTAGGCGGAGTCTTTTCCGGCAGTAAGATCTTTACCAGCTTTTCCAGGGATCTCCTCGATGTGCGCATAGATATTGTCGAGAGTGCCGAATTCCTTGATCAACTTAATGGCGGTCTTCTCGCCCACACCTCTGACGCCCGGAATATTATCCGACGTGTCCCCCAGCAGCGCTTTATAATCCACAACCTGTTCTGGCAGCACACCCAGCCTGTTTTGGACGTCCTCGGCGAAGTAATCGTCATTCGAGCCGGTTTTGTTTGGCAGAGCGACCACAATGCGGTTGTTCACCAATTGCAGCAAGTCGCGGTCGCCGGTGATGATTTTGACGCCCAAGCCTTCCTTGGTGGTTGCCCAGGTTGCAAGACTGCCGATGACGTCGTCTGCCTCGTAGTTTTCCACCTCGATGCGTGGAATGTTGAAGGCGTCCACCATCTCGCGGATGCGTTCAATCTGCGCGCGCAGATCATCCGGCATCTTGGCGCGTGTGCCTTTATAGTCTGCATACATCTCATGCCGGAAGGTTTTACCGGTATCGAAAGAGACCGCCAGGTAATCGGGCTCTTCCTGCTCGAGTAGTTTCAGCAGCATGCTGGCAAAGCCATAAATGCCGGCGGTTGGCTCACCTGAGCTGGTGGCCCAGCGGGTGGACCCTCCGGAAGTCAGGGCAAAGTATGCCCGGTAGGCAATGGCGTGACCGTCGAGCAGGTAAAGGATTTTGGGCATGTGCACCTCGTTAGAAGATTTGGTACCAATAGGGCCAGTAAAGAGCTTGCGTGATGGCTTGCGCTGATTTTGGCGTGACTTGCGCAACACGAACTGGCTGAGTGTTGCTCGCGGATTCATGGGCGTACTTTGAACTGGCAGCAGCCTGGATGAACTCCGCCAACACCGCTTCTTCGTGGCTGTTGAGACCAGCGGTTTTTGCCACGCTCAGGGCTTTGAGCTCTTCGAGGGCTTTGGCAGCCTGGCTTTTTAGGGAGGAAAGGCGCGTGTCGGCAGGGAAGATCAGGCAGATTTGTTTTTTGTCCGGCAAGAATTCGCTGTAAATCAGGCAGGGCTGTTCGTTCACTCTGCGGGCGTTAATTTTGTTGGAAGTGGGGGTTGGCGGAAAACCCTCCAGGGTAGCAGGCAAAAGGGAGCCGCTCGAAGCTTCGAGTGTTTTGCCATCAAATACCAAAACGCCAAGCACCCCTTCCGGGTAGCGAGGTCGATACTTGTTCAGCAGGGTCTGATAGTTGATTTGCTGTTCCGGAGTTGCCATGAACCGCCTTTCACCTCGCTTAAGTGTAGCATCCGCAGCCTCTGGAGGCAAGCTTTATGTGGGAGGGCTGAGTGTTCCATGCGCGGTTTTGACAAGAATTGGTGCTTCGCCTTGCAGCGGTGTTATCATTTCACCCAGGTAAAAACAGGAGGTAGTACATGCTTCAGGATTATCTTCAAGCGTATGTCAACAAATATGGCTTCTCGGGTTACACCGAGCTTCGAGCTCAACAAAACCGCAACCGCGGGGTATCGATGCTCAACGGCAGCCTGACTGCCAACAACAGCGGCACCAGCCGGGGTCTTTCGGCGCGGGTAGTGAAGGGGGGCGCTTACGGCTTCGCCTCTGGCACTGGTTATAGCGACGACCTGGAAGCAATCGCGCGTGTGGTCCAGACCGCCAGCAACCATGCCGCCTTCCTCGACAGCCGTGTTCAGCGCGGTAAGCCGGAATTCCCTGCCATCGCAGCTTTCACCCGCAAGGACGGGCTCGAGCATGATGTTCCAGTGGAGCAGAGTTACTTGCTGGGCATCGTCGACGAGCTCGACAGTTACATCGCCGAGCGCTTTCCCAAACTGCTCAGCCGGCGCATTTTCGCCCGCGTGCTCGACATGGAAAAATTACTCTACACCAGCGATGGCGTAGTCTCGCATTCGTACGTGCCGCGCTCGAATGTTTACGTTGTCATGACCACCCAGGATAAAGATGGTCAACCAGTGGAGCTCTTCAAAGTAATGGGTGGTTACGGTAACTTCCTGAGCCAATTTCCAAACGCCGAGAACCTTTTTAGCAAGCTCGAAGCGCAATATGAGCAGCTAATATTGAAGGCTGAAGGCGTTTATGCCAAACCCGGCATCCAAACCGTCATCCTCGATTCGGACCTGGCGGGCATCCTGGCGCATGAGGCTGTCGGGCACACCGTGGAAGCAGATTTTGTGGAAACCGGCTCGGTGGGTGGTCCGATGTTCGGCAAACAGGTAGCCAGCGAGAAAGTAAGCCTGGTGGACATTGCCCATACTGCTTTCGGCAAGCTCGCACCCGTGCCAGTGTTTGTGGATGACGAAGGCACGCTCGCGCAGGACCAATTGTTGATTGAAAATGGCATCCTGACCGGCTACATGCACAATAAAGAATCGGCTGTGAAATTTGGGCACATGCCAAACGGCAATGCCCGAGCATTCGATTTTTCCGACGAACCGCTGATCCGCATGCGCAACACCTGCATCCTCCCCGGCACTGATAAGTTGGAGGATATGATTGCGTCAGTGAAGGATGGGTATTACTTCACCGACATGAACAATGGACAGGCGGATTCAACCGGCGAGTTCATGTTTGGCGTCCCGATGGGGTATGAGATCAAGGATGGCAAACTCGGGCGGGCAGTCAAGGACACAACCGTCTCGGGCGTGGCATTTGAGGTGCTCAAAACCGCTGACATGGTCAGCGACACCGTCACCTGGACCAACTCGGGCATGTGTGGCAAGAAGCAGATGATCCCGGTAGGTATGGGTGGACCGGCAATCAAGGTTCAGATCAATGTGGGAGGTCGAGCATGAAACAAGCATTTGATGTAAAGGATAAAGCGCTGCTTCAGGCAGCTGAACTGATTCTGGCGGAAATCAAGGCAATCGGCGCAGATGAAGGCGAAACCTGGGTGAGCCGCAGCGCGCTAACAGAGCTTTATTACGAGCTCGGAAAAGTCAGCATGGTGCGCACGGTTTTCACCGACAAGGTCAGTCTCAAACTGTTGAAGGATAAACGCAAAGGCAGCACCACCCTCAACAGCTTTGCCTCCGAGGATATCAAATCAGCAGTGCTGGAAGCCTGGCAGGCGGCGCAGTCGGCTGCCCCGGACGAGGCGGAAGGCATTGCCGAACTCCAGGAGAACATTAGTTTTTCTGCCGGCGAAGAGCAGCCAAATTTGGATGCCATGTATGGGCAGCTGGATCAGCTGCTGAAGGACGTCCGCCGGGATTTTCCAAAGATCAGCTTTGATTCGATCGGGATTGAGCACAACTTCGGCGAGAAGGTCTATGCCAATACCAATGGCGTCAGGCTTTCTGACCGCCGTGGTCTCTACCAACTTAGCAACATGTTCGTGGCAAAAGAAGAGGGGAAAACTTCTTCTTTCAACTACTTTGCCACCGTTTATGAGAACCCCTCTGATCGCGTTTGCGATGAAAGTCGGGTAAGGCGATTATTAGATGAAACCCAACGCCAGATCGTGACCGAACAATTCGCGGGCAGTTTTGAGGGCGATGTGGTCATCACTCCAGGCTGCCTGACCGACATCCTCTATTATGTGGCGGACACCTACCTGCAAGATGGAGCGCTGATCTCAGGGACCAGTCCCTGGAAAGACAAGATTGGTGAGCTGGTTGCAAGCCCGTTAATCAACTTTGAACTGGTCGCGGAGCATCCCGATCTCCCGGGCACAAGCCCACTGAGTGGGGATGGCTACGTGGCTGAGAACATGCCTCTGATCGAGAAAGGCATGCTCAAGAACTTCAGCCTCAGCCGCTACGGCGCCGCCAGGACTGGTTTGCCGCGATCCAAAAACAGCGGAGGAACATTTATTCTCGGCAATGGCGGCACATCTTTGGAAGATGTGATCTCCGGCGTTGAGAGGGGCATCCTGATGGGCAGGTTCTCAGGCGGCAGCCCCAGCCCTGCTGGCGATTTGAGTGGTGTGGCAAAAAACAGCTTTTTGATTGAGAACGGAAAGGTCACCAAACCTCTGAGCGAAGTGATGATCTCAGGCAACCTGGCAGATATGCTGCGCGACACGGTTGCCGTCAGCCAGGAACGCGAGAACTCGGGCTATTGGTTATTGCCCTGGATCAGGGTGACAGGCGTCACGATTTCGGGCAAATAGTTTCAATCCAGGAGTATGTGCAATTGGTACAACACGGGGTCCAATTGGACCCCGTTTGGTTTTTTTCGCAGGGTAGGGGCACGGCACGCCGTGCCCGCCCAGGGTCACCACGGGGGGTGACCCCTACCTACATCGTACGATGGTGGTCATGATCCTGGTAGTATAGCAAACAACATTTACTCCTAATGCTTACCAGGCGGATGGACTGAAGCCCATCCCTACTGGGTCTTATCTGCCATTCCGTCTATAATTCATCTACTACAGACTCACACTAAAAGGACAAGCCATGCTAAACCCTGAAACCCAAAAGAAACTGATCGCTGATGGTCGGAGTTTCATGAAAAGCTACTCCACCGATTCTTATCCTGACTTTGAATCCGACCAGGACCTAAAACTCCCGCAACCACCCCTGGTGAAGGCGCAAATGACTGACCAAGCCATGCCCCTTCCGCGCAACTTCAGCGATCTCGACTTGCAGCATGATTTCATCACCCTGCTGACAGAGCGCAGGAGCTCGCGGGTCTACACCCAGCAGCCGATCAGCTTGCTGCAACTCTCCTTCTTGCTTTGGGCAACCCAGGGGATCAAAGCAATCCGCGGAAAGTCTTACGCCACCTTGCGCACGGTGCCCTCTGGCGGTGCACGCCATCCATTTGAGACCTATTTGCTCGTTCAAAACGTGGCGGGCTTGCAGCCAGGCGCTTACCATTACCTCCCTATAGGTCACCAACTCGAATTCCTGCATCCAGTAGAGGACCTGCCAGCAGCCATTTCGCTCTCGCTTGTTGGGCAAAGCTGGGCTGCCAGAGGCAGCGTCATCTTTTATTGGAGCTTCGTGCCCTACCGCTGCGAGTGGCGCTACGGCATCACAGCGCATGGACCAGCCTTGATCGATGCCGGGCATGTCGGGCAAAACCTGTACCTTGCATCCACGGCGCTTGGGCTTGGCACCTGTGCCATTGCTGCGTTTGACATCCAGATCTGCGACGCCCTGTTTGGCTTGGACGGTGAAGAAGAGTTCACCATTTACGCTGCTCCGGTCGGCACTATTTCCGCGGCAGATCAAAAATCTGAAAAAGCCTTTTACCAGTTCGTTGAAGATGAGGGGCTATAGGCAAATCCGTTCCATTTGTACACCCGCAATGGCCCGTCGATCGTCCATTTTTGGTAGGATTGTGGGCAATCATGCAAGATTTGGTACGCAGAAACCGCGAATGCAAATCCGTGCCCCTCGGGTACAATACGGTAACCTGTAATTACTAAGAGGATGTTCATGATTAGACGTGACAAAATCAATTATTATCTCGACCTCGCAGAAATGGTCAGCCAGCGTGGCACCTGCCTGCGCAAGCAATACGGCGCGGTGATCGTCAAGAACGATGAGGTTGTTTCGACGGGTTATGTTGGCGCGCCGCGGGGTAGAGATAACTGCATTGACCTGGGCTTTTGCATCCGCGAGAAGATGCAAATCCCACGTGGCGAACGCTACGAGCTCTGCCGCAGCGTTCATGCTGAAGCCAACGCCATCATCAGCGCGTCTCGCGAGCGCATGCTAAACAGCTCGCTTTATCTTGCTGGCATTGACCTGAAAGACAGCGGCAATTATGTAAAAAATGCCAATCCTTGCTCGATGTGCAAACGATTGATCATCAACGCCGGGATTGAGCAGGTGTTTATTCGTGATGATAAAGATAACTACCGCCGCATCGCTGTGCAGGAATGGATCGACAACGACGAATCCCTGACCGGCGCGATGGGCTATTGAGTTTGAGAGGACAAACGAAATGAAGATTAGAGAAGTAACTCGTGTTGTGCAGGGAAAACCGGCTGTGGATGGCGCTGGCGTTCGCCTGAACCGGGTTTTTGGGGGGAGTACTATAGAGGATTTTGACCCATTCCTGATGCTGGATTCCTTTGACTCGCGCAATCCTGATGACTACATCAGGGGATTTCCAATGCATCCGCATCGCGGGATTGAGACGATCACTTACCTCGTCACGGGCGAGATCGCGCATGAGGACAGCCTCGGCAACAAGGGTCTGATCACTTCCGGCGCTTGCCAGTGGATGACGGCTGGCAGCGGCATCCTGCACCAGGAAATGCCGCAGGAAGCAGAGCGCCTCTTGGGGCTGCAGCTCTGGCTCAACCTGCCCGCCGCAGAGAAAATGACCAATCCTAAGTATTTCGACATCGAGCCGCAGGATATAGGCATTGTCGAAGATAACGGCGGCTTTGTGAAGGTCATCTCTGGCGAGTACGCGGGCGTTAAGGGGGTAACCCCACACCACATCCAGGCGACACTGCTGGACGTAAAACTCGACGAAGGGCAGAGCATTGAAATCCCTGTGAAGGCAGATGAAACCGTTTTTGTCTTCCTGATCGAAGGGGCAGGCATGTTGGGCGGCGAGATTTTTGATGAGAAATCCGCTTTGCTGTTGGGTGAGGGCGAAATGGTGGAAGTCAGCGCCCTGCCTGGCGAGGTTTTGCGTTTCATTTTGGCTTCAGCGCCACCGCTGCATGAGCCGGTAGCCTGGGGCGGACCGATTGTCATGAACACACGCGAGGAATTGCAGCTGGCGTTCGACGAACTCCGAGCCGGAACATTTATCAAGTAAGAAGGAGCTGCCATGAAACAATTTGATATCGTGGTTTTAGGGGCAGGACCGGGCGGCTATGTTGCGGCGATCAAGGCCGCACAACTCGGTAAGAAGGTTGGCATCATCGAGAAGGAATACCTGGGCGGAGTGTGCCTGAACGTCGGCTGCATCCCTTCCAAGGCACTCCTGCGAAACGCCGAGCTGGCGCATCTTCTGCGCACAGAAGCCAAGGATTTTGGCTTCAGTTTCGACAATCTCCAGCTCGACTATTCCGCTGCTTTTAAACGCAGCCGGCAGGTGAGCCAGCGTCTGACCAAGGGCGTCAGCTTCCTGATGAAGAGGAACGATATCGAAGTCATCCTGGGCGAAGGCAAACTAACTGCTCCCGGTAAGCTCCTGGTAGCACTTTCAGGAGGGGGCGAAGAAGAAGTCCAAGCGCAGGACGTCATCCTGGCGACTGGTGCGCATGCCACAGTCGTCCCCGGCATGGAGCCGGATGGCACCAGAATCTGGGATTACAAGCATGCGATTTTAGCTGAGAGCCTGCCGAAATCCGCCGTGATCATTGGCGGTGGGGCGATCGGGATTGAGTTTGCGACGGTTTGGAGCGGTTATGGCGTGGAAGTGAGCGTGGTGGAGATGCTGCCCCACATCCTGCCCAATGAAGACGAAGAAGCCGCTGCTGAGCTTGCCAAAGCGCTGAAAAAACGCGGTGTAAAAGTATTTGCCGGTACGAAGGTAAAAAGTGTAGAGCGCACAGAGACTGGCACCAAAGTGTTGATCGAGAGCGAAAAGGGGCAGGAAACCCTCGAAGCCGAAGTTGCGCTTGTCTCGGTGGGATTCAAACCCAATTCGAAGAATATCGGCTTGGAAGAGGTCGGGGTTGAGACCGACAAGCGTGGATTCGTGGTGGTGGATGATCGCATGCAAACCAACGTCCCGGGCATCTGGGCGATTGGTGACGTGACCGGCAAGCTGCTGCTTGCCCACACCGCTTCGTCGATGGGCATCATATGTGCTGAGAACATCGCGGGCAAAGAAGCGCGCCTGCTCGATTACCGCATGATACCACGGGCAGTTTATTCTTCGCCGCAGGTGGCGTCCTTTGGTTATACCGAAGCGCAAGCGAAAGAGGCGGGCTTTGCAGTTAAAGTCGGCAAGGTCAACTTCCAGTCGAACGGCAAAGCACTCGGTTTGGGAGATTACCAGGGCTGGGTCAAGATCATTACGGATGAGAAGTATGGTGAGATCTTAGGTGCAACGATCGTTGGACCAGAGGCATCCGAGTTGCTGCCCGAGTTGGTGCTTGCCCAAGCGAATGAACTTACCGTCGAGGAAATTGCTCATTCTGTGCATGCCCATCCCACGCTGGCTGAGGCGTTGATGGAAGCCGCCGAAGCCGCGCTTGGCGGAGCGATACATAGTTAGTTTAGTTGTGAATTAGAGATCGGGATGAGGTTTTCCTCACCCCGATTTTTTTCGTCATCGCGAGGGAGAGAAGCGACCGTGGCGATCTGGCCTTCTTTCTCCAATGCCCATGGATTTTAGACGTAGGGGCGAAGCATTTTAATCAAAAATGCAATCCTGTATCCAACCTCACCGTAAAAATTGCTTCGCCCCTACCGGTGACCGACCTTAAATCCCGTCATAGCGAGCAAAGCAATTCCAAATAGACTCAATTCGATATCCGGCGTTACCGTTAAAATTACTTCGCCCCTACCGGTGACCACGCCCCTCTGTTTATTGCAACCATCTATCATAATTCTCCATCCCAGACTCATGAATATGCTATACTTTATCCATGAAATCAGTGGCTGGTTCTCTTTCGCGTGCATTAAAGACAACCCGTTTTCAAGGAAGGGCTAAGGCTTAACTATGCTCTCCGCCCTACCTCTCAATGACCTGCTCGCCCTTGCCCTTGGCATCCTCGGCTTGCTCTTCCTGCTGATTAACCTGTTAATCCTCAAGAGAAACCATCCCAAACACATCTCTGAGCCTGCCAAAGAAGCCGTCGAACACCTGTTGCATGTCTCCTCCGAAGAGGGCAAGCGCCTGGTGTTTGGGCTGGGGCAGAATCTTGCCACCTCTAACTTTGACCTGGCTGGCGCCTCCGGGCTCAGCTCGCAGCACGCTCTGCTAAGACGCTCGCTCTTCAATGATCATCCACTCCAATCTTTCAGCGGGGATGCCGTTTTGGCATGCATGAGCCGCATGGTGGTACATGGGGCTTATCGCGGCGCGTTAGCGAGTGAACTCTTCAGCGCTTCACTCAGCCAACTGAGCGGCACCACTCCCCTGGCATACACCGCCAGCCTGGTGAATCAAATCCCCGACGCTTCCAACGCCGGTTTGCTGCTGGCAGGACAGGTGAGCCCAGTAATTCTCCTGGCACTCGACCAGGCTGACCGGCAATCGCTTCCAGCAATCAGTGCGATTTCTTCTCTGAGCGGGCAGGCAGCGGGCTTTTTTGGTAATGCTGTGAACCTGATGGGCGAGGATGTCTTCAACGCCGCAGGCAAACTTGATCAGCGTAAATCAGCTCTTGCGAGCCTGAGCGCCCAGGATTGGCTGCGCATCGCGATCAGCCTCGGGCTGCTGCTCGGCGCGATCCTGAAGATGGGAGGTGTGCTTCCATGAAGCGCCCACTACCCTTGATTGTTGGCATTTTGAGCGGTCTGGTCGTGTTGGCTGCCATGTTCCTTGTTCCCCAGGGCGGCGGAATTCTCGGCGCGGTTTTGAATTGGGTGATCATCGTCGCCGGTGTGGCGCTTTTGGTGGCGATCGCCAGCCTGGTGCTTACGCACCTGCGCTTCATAGCCAGGGGTAAGAAGGGCTTTTTGCTCAGCCTTGTATTAATGATCAGTTTTCTTGCCACGCTGGTGTTTGGTCTGCTGCGCGGCGTGGACGACCCTATCTTCCTCAAGTGGGTTGGCGCGGTGGTTCGCCCGATTGAAACCGCATTGCTCGGGTTGGTGGCTCTGATCATGATGAGTGCCGCGATGAAAATCTTCCGCGAGCGAGGTTGGTCGGCGTTGACGGTTTCTTTTGGCGTCAGCGCAGTGATCTTCCTGGTGCTCGGGCTGGGATTCCTGCAAAACCTGAACTTCCCGGCGCTAAATGAAGTTATTCGCTTCGTGGAAGGTCTGCCGATGATTGGCGCCCGCGGTTTGCTGATTGGGATTGGCATCGGGCTCTTGATGATGGCATTCAAAGTGCTGTTTGGCATGGAAGGGTCCGGAAATGACTGAAGATCATTCTGACCTGAACCTGTGCCCAAACTGCGGCAAAGAAAACCTGCCGATGGCAACACGCTGCGTGCAATGCGGATCTGAGATGGAATCCCTCTTTACCATTTTCGGTCAGACCCAACAACCGGACGAGGAAACCGAAGACTCATTACCCGAAATCATTGAGGAAATCCGCAATGACCCTTCGCTGCAACCCCCTGCTGAAGAGAAGCAAGGCTCAGAGGAAGCGCCAGTTGATAAATTTGATGAATCGCTGCTCGACTCAGACCAACTACCCGACTGGTTAGCTAAAGTACGCGAACGCGCCCAGGAAGAAGACGATGCCGTGGGTGATTTAGTCAGTGGAACGATCGCCATGGATGCGGCTCGCAGCGAGGAAGCTGCCGCTGGCGTGGAAGGGGAGTTCAACGCCTGGATCAACCGCATCCGCGAGAAAAGCCAACAGGAAAACAGCGTTCGGGCTCGCCAAATTCCAAGCGAGACCGAGGACTCCGGCCAGGTGCCCGAATGGCTGCAACGCATCCGCGCTCTACGTCCCCGCCCCGAAGAAGAAACCACGCACGAAGTCAATACTTCCCAACCGGATGATCTGCCACGCGAGTGGACCGACGAAGTTCTGCAAGAGCTGCGCCGCCAGGCTCTGGCAGAAGATCACGAACAGGAAACAGAGCCTCTTTCGCCTGCCGACATTCTCGCTGAGGAGGAAGAACCTCCGCGAGAGATTGAGACAGAAGACGTTATTAAGATCGTACTGGAAGAGCATGAGCCGACCGAAACCGATTTCCACAACATTCCGGAGGACGAGGAAGCAGCCATTGAGCCTGTTCCTGCTGAAGAGCTGAGCCAATTCCCTGAAGTTGAAGACGAAACATTTGTGGAGCCGGCAGCAGAAGAAGCGCAGCAAGCCGAAGAGACGCAAACGCCAGAGGAAGAACCAGAATTCCAGGTCGAGGAAAGCCTCCAGGAATCCGTGGAAGATCTTCCCGAACAGGATCTCCTGCCGATAGAGCAACTCCCTGAAGAAGAGCCTGCTCTGGATGAGGCTGACTCCAAGGAGCTACCTGAGGAGCTTGAAGAACAACCTGAAGAACTTGACCAACCAACTGACACTGCCGCAGTTCCGCCGGATTTGCTGCTCCTGCGCGACCAGCAGGATCGCGCCAGCTTGCTTGCATCCTTGATTGAGCAGGAAGGGCGCGTCACTGCTGGCAAGCAGCCGATCCGAAAATCTTCCAGCAGAGCAGGGCGCTTGGTGGTGGCTTTGCTGTTGCTGGTAGGGCTGATCGCCTCTATCCTGATTGGTCCAGCCTCCATGCCAACGGCCACTCCCAAGAGTATCCCGGCGCTGGCGTTGGATGATCAGATTCAAACCCTTGCTGAAAGCGACAAGGTGCTGGTGGTGCTTGATTACCAGGCTGCAACCAGCCGTG
The DNA here is from genome assembly GCA_964409045.1 of uncultured Anaerolineaceae bacterium. Classification (GTDB taxonomy): domain Bacteria; phylum Chloroflexota; class Anaerolineae; order Anaerolineales; family Anaerolineaceae; genus Mesolinea. The sequence goes on from CAYPBU010000043.1 coordinate 12,276, forward strand.
AGCTTGAATCCCTGGCGGCGCCAATAATTGAACAAATTAATTCACGAGGCATCAAACTAACCTTCCTCACTATCCAGCCATCCGGTCTTTACCTGGCGCAATCCCTACTGGCGCAGGCAGGGCTTCCGGAAGAGACACAGGTGGAATACTTGCCTGGCAGCTACCTGAGCCTGATAAGCCAGTCGGTAAACCCTGCAATATTGGTCGGGAAAGAGAACTCCACAAAGGACCTGCGGTCCTTTAAACTGGTTTTGTTGGTGAGTGACTCTGCCGAAAACGTTCGCGGTTGGTTGGAGCAGATTGCCCCCTGGATGGATTCTTTGAATTTTGCCGCTGTCACCACTCAGATGGAAGCACCGGTGCTTTCGCCCTATTTCGACTCTGGTCAACTTGTCGGTTATGCCGCGGGCATCACTGACGGCAACATCGGCACACATGCCGCATTCAACTACCGCGCCTATCGTGTCGGTCTCCTGCTGATGCTGGTGATGCTGCTCCTGGGTATGATTTCAAAAGGTGAAGAGGATGCAATTCGACGGGAAGAGGAGCGAGCCGAATGAGCCCTTCTGAGCTGTTTGCCCTGATCCTTGGCGTTGCCCTGACGGTGATGGTGCTGAGCTACATTCTTGGGGATCGCTTGTTCTTCGGCATTGCCACTCACATTCTGATTGGGGTGAGTGCTGGCTTCCTGGCTTTGGTTGTGATACAGAAAATCATCCTGCCCTACCTGTTCAAGCCGCTGACAAACGCGACAGATCCGGGTTTCTTACTCGCGCTAATTCCCCTGGCGCTCTCGCTCTTGCTGATCCTGATGCTTTTCAAGCGAGGCACCCAGGCAGGTGCGATTCCACTGGCTTTTCTGGGGGGGGTGCTGGCAGCCCTGGCAATCGTTGGCGTCACGCGCGGCACGCTTGCGCCGCAGATGCTTAGCATCCTGGGTCGCTTTGAACCTGAAAAACTAATGGTGGAAGCACAGCCCCAATGGTCGGCAATCCTCGAAGCGGTAATGATCCTGCTCGGAGTGATCTCCGTGCTGTTTGTTTTCCAACATCTCGGGCAGTCGAAGGCTGGCGAGGTGGTCAAGCCTGTTTTCCTGCAAGGGATCGGCAGTATTGGTCAGATTTTCATTGGTTTCACTTTTGGAGCCCTTTTTGTTGGGCTGTTCAGTTCCGCTCTGGTTGCGTTGATTAGCAGCCTTTCAGAAATCATCCAATTCATCACCCTGTGGTTTTAGAGGTTAGCGTGCCAAAGACCTATCTCAGCCTCGACATCGGAAAAAGCCAGACGCAAGCCTGGCTCTTCGCTCAACAGGACGGCACCTGGACTGTTCATGGCACTGCAAGTGTTCCAACCGCGATTGAAGGCGATGGAACATTCTTGCGCAAGAGTATTCAAGCGCTGCTGAGCAAAATTCAGCAATCTACCGAGGTCCGTCTGCTTGACGACCGCGGTCAAATCACGAACACCCGACGCCTGGAAGGCGCTCCTGCAGCAATCGGCTTGAGCCTTTCTGCCGGCAAGCCTATCCGCGCTGCTTTGATTGGTCTTTCCGAAGCCTATTCCATTGAGCCTTTGCGCCGCCTGGTCAGTTTGTTTAACTGCGAAGTGGTGCTGGAAGTCAACCTCCAGGACAACCTGAACGCGACTACCCAGCTTGAGAGGCTCCTCACCAGTGATGTTGAACTTTACGTCATTGGTGGAGGCGCAAACGGCGGCGCTCAAAAAGCGCTCAAAGCGGCGATTGAAAATCTGCGCCTTGTTTATCACCTCATTCCCCGCACGATCCGCCCTCAGATTGTGTATTGCGGTAACCAGGAACTGGCAGAATACGCTCAAAGCGAGATTGAAGCCGGTCTTGACATGCACCTGGCGAGTAACATCCAGACCAATCCCGGTCAGGAAGACCAAACCCTTGCATGGAAGGCTATGCTGGCGGCTTTTGAACGCCTGCGGCTTCAACAAATCCCTGGGCTGGCAGATATTGTCAGCGATCTCCACACCCGCATTATTCCCAGCGATTTTTCGGTTGGCAGGATGGTGCGTTTTCTGGAACGAAGCAGCGAAAATGGCAAAGGCGTGCTGATGTTGCGCGTGGACGCGGACAGTGTGAGCGTGATTGCGGCGCGGGATCAGAGACTTAACGGCGTGTGTCGTCGTGTTGAAGTGAACGAAGCAGTCCTGCAGGTTGCACGGGGGCTCTCCAGCCAGGTGACCGACGCAAATAGTTTTGCGACCTACATTCACAATCGCTCCCTATTCCCGGATTACACCCCTGCGACTTTGGAAGATCTGAGCATCGAGCACGCCTGGGCTCGGGTACGCATTCGCGAAGCGCTGAACGCTCTGCAGGAGTTGGATCCAGATTTTGGTTATAACCCCAGCCTGGGTTTGATGCGCGCCTATGAGCCGATCATACTTTCGGGACCAGAAATGAGCCTCGCGCTGCCGCACCAGGGCTTAATGCTTGCTTTGGACGGCATCCTGCCACATGGAATCACAACAATTTTGCATGACGAGCAGCAACTCCTCGTCGCCTTGGGTAGCCTTGCACCTCACGATCCTCTCTTGCCCGTTCAGGTAATGGATGAGGAAGTCTTCACCAACCTTGCCACTGTGGTCACGGTCAACGCCATCGCCTCTGAAGGGCAGAAAGTGCTCCAGATCGAAGTGAATGAAGGCGAACAGATGCCAAGGCTCTTCCACAAAATCCAGATGGGTGATCTTAAACGCATCGAAACCATACCAAATGGAAAAACAGAACTTTATCTTGCCCCTGAGGATGAGAGCGACGTTGGCATGGGAGTGCCGGGGCTTGGAGGCTGGGTGACCGTTTTGGACTCCAAGGTTGGGGTGGTAGTCGACGCGCGCGGCAGACCTTTAATGTTGCCTGTGGATGAAATTGCGCGCGCGGAAACGTTACACAACTGGTTGTGGGAACTGGGAGGATAGCCATGAGTAAAGTGATTATCCGATCTGCTCAGTCAGTTTATAAACAAGTCCGCCTCTCACAACCCGGCACTGTTTTGGTGCGCACCGGGCAGGAAGTGAAGGTGGGGGATGTGCTGGCTGAGACGGTTATTCCCGGAAAATTCCAGGTTTTCGATATTGTCAATCACCTCGGAATCCACCCAAGCCGACTGGAGCAGCACCTTAAGCGATTAAATGGCGAGGTCGTCAAAAAAGGGGATGTGATCGCTCAAAAACCGGGCTTGATCACCCGCATTTTTCGCGCCTCCCAGGATGGAAAGATCGTCTCTTTGCGCGAAGGCAGAGTGACACTGGCGATGGGAGAGCAAAAACTCCAGGCGTTCGCGCCGATCGCCGGAACGATCGTGGAATTGATCCCTGGTTTTGGCGCCGTGATCGGCCTGACCGGAAACCTCATTCAAGGGCTCTGGAGCAATGGTCTGAACGCCAACGGAACCTTTACCCGACTCGAATTTGACTTTAACGACCCTCAACAAAGAGGACGCATGCCTGAGTTGATGGGCAAAGTGGTGTTTTCTGGGGCAGTGATCACCCCAGAACGATTCCGCCTAATCATGGCAAAAGGGCCTGCAGGGATCGTCTTGCCATCGTTGGTGCCGGCTCTGGTCAAAGAAGCACTCAAGACCTCCATTGCGGTTATGAGCCTGAATGGATTCGGCGACCAGGAGGTTGATTCAATCAGCCTGGATTTACTAAAAGAAATGCAGGATCAAGAAGTTTTCCTGCTTTCCGACGGTGTGGGTCGGGCGTGTGAACTAATTATGCCCGGTGAAGCAGGCAAAGGCTCAGCGCTCTTTGACGAGGATGTCACCCTGGGGGTGGGCAGCCTGGTGCGCTTGTTGGGTGAGCCCTACCTGGGAAGCACTGCGCGAGTCGTGGAAATGCCAGAACGGGCGGAACGTTTCGCGAGCGGTCTCACGGCAAAAGTTGCCGTGGTGGAACGCAAGGATGGCACGCTCATTCGCGTTCCACGCACAAACGTGCTGTTGTTGGACGTGAATCCTAAGGATTAATGATCTGAAGATATTGGGTGGAGATCCAGCCAATCGCGCCGTTCGGCGCTACCACCTGGCTCCAGGTTCTTCCTTCGTTTGTTTCCTCAACCCCTGTTAGTTGAATGATCTCATCGAAATTTACATAAGCCAGGATAAGGGTCGTAGTGGACGGTCCCTCTCGGACGACCAGACCGTTTGGGGCGGTTACACGGGCTGAGGTATAGACCGGGACGGTGACAGTTGGCTCTGTGGTTGGGGTTGGCTCGGGAGTGGGGCTCGGGTTGGCTGTGGCTGTGGCAGTTGGAGGCGGCGCGGTAGGGGTTGGGGGTTCCGGTGTGGAGGTCGGAACAACCAGCACGGTGGGCTCGGGGGTCTGAGCCAGGATCGAATTCTGTTCACGGTTAACGATCTCAATCACACTGACGGTTGCCAGGGCAAGAATCAGCACGGCAATGAAAATTCCAAAAGATTTACGCGGTGGGAATCCCAGTACCCAGGTGGTCAGGAACATGACAAACATCGAGAGACCAAGCCTCGTCAGCCCCACGATCAGCAACGGCATTCCGGCAGTAATCCCAGCTGTGGCAGATTGACCCGCAGCAAAAAACGGCATGAGCACCAGGTAGCCCAGCAAAATCGATGAGAGCCTTGAAAGCGATTCGTGGTAGGTAAACCAATAAGCAGTCAATACGGACGTGATAATCAGAATCGCCCAGAACAAACCGCCTTCAGTCACCCCAGAGTAATCCACTCCGGACAAGAATCGATCCAATTGCACAGGAACTGCATCGCGAACGATCCAACCAGCCAGGAAAAACCCAGCAAGCGTCAGGATCAGCCCCAGCAGTGCGTACCAGAAATGCTTGGCAGAAGGCAGCGCGCCGGCATAAACCAGGCTCAGCAAGGGCTTTGCCATCGGAATGGCAATAATGCCTGCCAGGAGCACCAGGTTTGACCCCAAGAGGGTTCCAATCACCAGCAGAAGCAAGCAAATCAGAAGTTGCCAATAGTACTGCATACGCGGCAGGGAGTGCCGGGCGATATCGCGCAGCAGGTCATTTTTGTCGCGTGTGCTGGCGGTTTCGATGTACTTGCGCAGCGAACGCCTTTGCCTCGGCGGGAGAGATTGGAGTCCATCTGGTTTGGTTTCGGTTGTAGGTATGCTCATTTTGCTATCCATCATGCGTGGAGTAAAAGGTCATGCAAATACCTTAGTTGCACTATCCGTGCCTAAGCGATTTATTTGCCAGATAGAATCTTGTTTTCGTGCAACCACGATGGTCTTGGCAGCACCCAACAAAGAGGTGTTAGACACTGTTTCTTCCATGCGGCAGCCTTAAGGTAGAATTGGGGCATGTTTAATAGAAAACTTCTGCTTCCACTGATTCTGAGTCTGCTGCTTGTATTCCTTTCCGCCTGCAATAACCAAACTCAACCAAGCCCCACAGTGGAAGCTACCCAACCGCCTTTTGTTGAAACGCCAATGATTCCCACCCCGACCGAGAGCCCAACCGCCACTCCGGTGGTGATGTTGGACGCGGATATTCTGTTATGGGCGCCGGAAAGCGCGGACCAGGCTCTCAGCGGGCAGCTCAGCAATGAACTTGGCGCGTACGCCGATGCCAATGGTCGCAGTTTTGCCCTCACGACCACACTTAGTTCTGCACAGCTCAATCCGAGCGTGCGCGTTGTGGTGAGCCTTGCCTCTCCGAGTGAGGTTGAATCGCTGGCATCGGTGCTCTCGCAAGTGCAGTTCCTGGCGTTGAATGCCCCGAATCTCACTCCAACTGAAAACCTGAGCACGGTAGTAACAGCCGAAGCCAGTCGTGATCAGATGAGCTTTTTGGCAGGCTATACCCTGGCGCTTGGCACACCCGATTTTCGGGTTGGCGTCTTGAGCCAGGCTGGCACGCCAGAAGGGCAAACCACACGCGAAGCCTTTGTCACAGGCGCGCGCTTCCACTGCGGGCTCTGCAACGCCCGTTTCGCCCCAGTGGAATACTACCCCTTCACCGCTGAGATCACCGACCCCGCCAACCCGGCCGACTGGCAGGCTGCCGCGGACGTGCTCCTGGCAAAATCCGTGACCGGTATTTTTGTTCAGCCCGAAATCAGCACACCCGAACTGATGGCCTATTTGAATGCGAAAAACATCACCCTGATTGCTGTTGAGGGTCAGCCCAATCTTGAAGTTGTCCAGAAACTGTTGGGAGTCCTCAGTGGTGGGATTGACCTTGAACCGGCATTGGGGCAGCTGCTACTTGGGGATTCTGTTGGTGTGGTCAAAGCGGGCATTGAGCTCACACAGATCAACCGCGATTTGTTCTCTGATGGTCGCGTGATTCTTTTCGAACGAATCAAGCAGGATCTTCTGGACGGTTACATCAAAACCCTGCCTTGAGCCACAGGCTTGAGCTAACCTCCTGGAAAATCACGTTAAATTACTGATTCAACTCGATAACGACCATAACAGGCAAGCACCTTTGGTTGTCGTTGTTTAATTAAACTATGCGATTCAGATCTTATAGAAAGTAATGCGTTTGAAAAGATCTTATTCTCACAGTTTGACTGCCGAAATATCTTGACTCTAATCTCAACATCTGATAGACTCACACCTTGCAAAACCAGACTGATTGAAAAATCAGGCTTGCGCAAGCATGGTGATTTTGATATACTTATTAGTCTTGACGCAAATTAACAAAAGCATATCCAAGGGGCG
>CAYPBU010000044.1:0-18972 GCA_964409045.1 uncultured Anaerolineaceae bacterium
GGCGCAGCCGAAGGCGCCATGGATGCCGGCAACATTCTCAAACCGATGCTGGCTCGCGGCGAATTGCACCTGATCGGCGCTACAACCACCAATGAATATCGCAAATACGTCGAGAAGGATGCCGCGCTTGAACGCCGCTTCCAGCCGGTGTACGTCGTTGAGCCCAGTGTCGAAGATACCATCAGCATCCTGCGCGGCTTGAAATCCAAATACGAGGTGCATCACGGCGTGCGTATCACAGATTCAGCGGCCATCGCCGCAGCGACCTTGAGCAACCGCTACATCACTGACAGGCAACTACCAGACAAGGCGATTGATCTGATTGATGAGGCCGCCGCTCATTTGCGCACCGAGATTGACTCCAAACCCCAGGCGCTGGATGAGGTGGACCGGGATATCATGCAGTTGGAAATCGAAAAACAAGCCCTACAGAAGGAATCTGACAAGGCGTCGAAGGAACGCCTCGAGAAGATCGAGCAGGAGCTGGCTGACATGGGCGAAAAATCCAAAGCCCTGACAGCCCAATGGCAGGCGGAAAAAGAAGCCATCCAGAGCTTCAAGGGTCTGAAAGAAAAACTCGACATAGCTCAGCAGGAAATGGAACAAGCCGAGCGAAACGCCGATCTCGAAAAAGCGTCCCGTCTGCGGTACGGCACCATTCGTGATTTAGAAAACAAGATCCGCGACGCGGAATTGAAGCTGCAAAACCAGCAGATGCAAGGCGCCTTGCTCAAAGAAGAGGTGGACGCCGAGGAAATCGCCTCGGTGGTTGCCAAGTGGACCGGCATCCCGGTCAATCGCCTGCTGGAAGGCGAGATGGAAAAGCTCCTCCACATGGAAGAGCGCCTGCACCAGCGCGTTGTCGGGCAGGATGAAGCCATCAATGCCGTCTCCAAAGCGGTGCGCCGCTCGCGCTCGGGCATGCAGGACCCGAACCGCCCGATTGGTTCCTTCATTTTCCTGGGTCCCACCGGCGTCGGCAAGACCGAGCTGGCGCGTGCCCTGGCGGAGTTTCTATTTGACGACCAAAACGCCATAGTGCGGATCGATATGAGCGAGTACCAGGAACGCCACACCATCAGCCGCCTGTTTGGCGCGCCTCCGGGCTACGTTGGCTACGAGGAAGGCGGTCAGCTGACCGAGGCTGTGCGCCGCCGCCCCTACAGCGTGGTTTTGTTTGACGAGATCGAAAAAGCGCATTCGGAGATCTTCAACGCCCTGCTGCAAGTGTTGGATGATGGACGCATGACCGATGGACAGGGCCGCACTGTGGACTTCCGCAACACGCTGATCATCATGACCAGTAACCTCGGCAGCCAGCTTTGGATGAATGATGAAAATGGCCAGCCCCGACAGGTTCGCCAGGATGAAATTGTGGACCTGCTGAAGAACTTCTTCCGACCGGAGTTCTTGAACCGGGTGGATGAGATTGTGGTTTTCAAGCCCCTCACCCGTGAAGATTTGAGCAAAATTGTTGAAATCCAGCTGCGGCATGTATCTGATCTGCTGGCAGCCCGCGGTCTCAAGCTCGAGATCAGCCCTGCTGCCCGGGAATGGCTGGCAGATGTGGGCTACGACCCCGAATTTGGCGCACGCCCCTTGAAACGTGCCATCCAACGCGAAGTCCAAGACCCGCTGGCGCTCAAGATTCTCAGTGGCGCCTTCAGCGAAAGCGACACGATCAAGATCGATTTTGCTGAGAAAGGCCTGATCTTTAGCAAAAAGTAGTGAAAACTAATATTTATTGAAGGGCAGAGCAGGCAATTGCCTGCTCTGCCCTTAGATTTATGGGAAATAGAACCTTCCATCAATGGATGAATTGGGTAAAATGGGGTGAGTCGTAAAATTCAGAAGGCACCCCAATGCGCAGAACGAATACTCTTCTATTAATAATAATCACCTCACTTTTCATTCTCAGTCTGCTTGCTTGCCAGGCTGCGCCTACCCTTGCACCGCTGACCGAAACTGCCATTCTTCCGATAACCACCCAAGCTCCGTCAACTGCGACTGAGTCAAATCCTGCTCCCACCGCCACGAGCGAACCTCCGCTTTACGTCTACCAACCCAACCCGGGTCTGCCGAGTGCCCTCAATGAACTAATCGAAAATCAAGCCTTCACTCATGCGAAAGGCGTAGCCAATGAGATCGACTATACTTTTGGATATGGCAGTGCAAACCCTATCGGCAATTGGGTTTATGCCCTGGTGGCGCCCTTCCCAACAGCTCCGGACGAGGTCAGCGCGGAATGGCTGAAGAACCTCTGGCAGGGGCAGCCTGAAGACGCCATCCAGACTCTACTGGTCGCGGAAGAAGACCTGCGCGCCCTCAGCAGCATCCTGGGCGAGCCTGGCCAAAGCGTTCAAAAACTGCCAGCAGACACTCTGCTTGAAACTACCTGGACGACGCAAAACACCTGGGCAATCATCCCTTTCGAGGAGATCGAACCACGCTGGAAGGTGCTGATCATCGACGGGCAATCCCCCATCCATAAAGATTTCGCCGCCAGCCAATACCCGCTGAACGTTCCTATTTCAGCCATCCCAGTGGAGCCAGCGGGAAACTTCACCCTCCCTGCCGAGCTGGCAGCGCTCAACCTCTCCAACCTTGACTCCGCCAAAATCACCACGGTCATGCTCACCGGCGTGACTGCCCTTGTGCGCGCGACGGCGGTGGGGATGGACCAGCGCGGCATCCTGGTGCCCGGTGAGAACATTGCCGCCATCATGCAGGCAGCCGACATCCTGCACATCAGCAACGAGGTACCTTTCGCCGAAAAATGCCCTCCCCATACCCTGGGCAGTTACCTGGTGTTTTGCACCCCCGAAAGTTACATAGAGCTGCTGCGTTCGGTTGGTACGGATGTCGTGGAACTCACTGGCGACCATTTTCAAGATTATGGCAGGGAAGGCATGCTCTACACGCTTGACCTTTATGCTAAAGAAGGTTGGCCGGTTTATGGCGGTGGCAAAGATATCTATGACGCCCGAAAGCCTGTCAAACTGGAGATCAACGGTAACAAGTTGGCTTTCATCGGCTGCAACGCTAAATCGCCCAATTTTGCCCAGGCAAGCGAAACCAACAGCGGCGCATACCACTGCGATATGGAGTACATGGCGCAGGCTGTGCGGGACCTCAAAGCGGAAGGGTACCTGCCGATTGTCACCTTCCAACACGAAGAACGTTACGACTGGCGACCAAACGCTTCGATGGTGGAAGATTTTGATATCGTTGCCGAAGCCGGTGCGGTGATCGTTAGTGGCAGCCAGTCGCACGTGCCGCATTATGCCGAGTTTTATGGAGATAGCTTCTTGCATTATGGGCTCGGCAACCTGTTCTTCGACCAGTACGGCATTGCCCCCAACACGGACATTGGCTTCCTTGACCGGCACGTCTTTTATGAAGGACGCTACCTTGGCGTGGAATTGTTTCCCATCCAGTTCATGGATAAGGTTCAGCCGCGCCCCATGACCGCGGAAGAAAGAGCCAAAACTCTCACGGTTATGTTCGACACCATGCGCATGTGGTGGAAAGACGGGAATAATCAGCCCGTAATGCCCAGCTGGATAGTAGCTCAATAGAAAGATTTCCCGCCCCAATCCACGCTGCCCGCTCTAGCAATCTGACCGAGATCCAACCAACAACATAAAGACCGAATTCGGAATACTTTTAATCTACACTCTTCTACCAAATATTTTGTAAATATATTGTTCATTTTTTCACAATTCTCTTGACTACCACTCCGGCGGATGTATAATATGGGCAAACAGAGGTTTCCCTTTTCACGGTTTCTCTCTCAAACCTCTACAATAAATTGAGCAGGTCATCCTGACCTGCCGTTTCTCCCAGTTGTTCTTTGTCTGTCAACGCTTTGAGCGTGTCCTTATCAAAATTTAGCTGAGTTCGAAGAATTTTACGGAGGTGAACATAATAAAACTGTTTGTCTGTGTAGTTCAAGTAGTTGTAGTTTGTGTTTCATAGAATCTGAGTGAAATAAGGAATTGACATGAAGAAAAAACTGTTTAGTCTTTTTATTGTTTTTGTTTTCGTCCTGACATCCTTCTCCAGCATGAATACATCAAAAGGCATCGCACAAGCAGATGACCCGGTTGCCACGGTGGAGCAGGCAGTTTTGGATGAAATGCAAACCAATGGCTCAGCTAGTTATTGGGTCCAATTCAAGAACACGGTGGACCTAAGCCCAGCCTACACAATGAACTGGAGCGACAGAGGCTGGTTTGTTTATAAGACTCTGCTCAAACAAGCCGAAGTGACCCAAACACCAGTTCAAAAATACCTGCAGGGGAGCAAGGTTGAGTTCAAGAGCTACTGGATCAACAACTCCATCCTGGTCACGAGCTCTTCGAAATCCGTCTTGAATGAAATCATGAAATTCGACGGTGTCGAGAGCATCCAGGCTCGCAAGACTTACATCCTATACGAACCCGATACCTCTGCGGCCATTCTCGACAACGGCATCAATGCCATCGAGCCCAACCTGACTCACGTCAACGCTGACGACGTCTGGGGAATGGGGATTGATGGCGCGGGGTTGGTTGTGGCCAACATCGACACCGGTGTGCGCTATTCTCACCAGGCGCTTGTCAATCAGTATCGTGGCAACAACGGCGGCACTTTTAACCACAACTACAACTGGTTCAACCCTGATGACCTCTCCGATAACGCCCCCCGGGATGGTAACGGTCATGGCACCCACACCATGGGCACCATGGTTGGCGATGACGGTTCCACGAACCAAATCGGTATCGCCCCAGGAGCCGAGTGGATGGCTTGCGCAGGCTGCCCCGATGGTAGCTGCACCGACTCCGCTCTGCTGGGCTGCGGTCAGTTCATGGCTGCCCCGACCGATCTGACTGGCGCGAATGCCGACCCAGACATGCGTCCGGATGCGGTCAACAACTCTTGGGGTGACTGCGGTCAAACCTACGACAACTGGTATGCAGGCCCAATTAATGCCTGGCTTGCCGCTGGTATCTATCCTATCTTCTCCAATGGCAACGCGAGCAACTGCGGCTACTCTGCTCCTCCCGGACTCAACACCGTTGGTAACCCTGCCCGCTCGGGCAATGTGACCGGTGTTGGTTCTTCTGGCGAGCAGAATGGACAATATGCAACCCACTCCAACTGGGGTCCAACCGACAACCTGGACACGATCAACCCAACTGACACTTTTGCTAATATGAAACCCCAGGTGCTTGCACCAGGCGTTAGCATTCGGTCTTCTGTTCCCGGGAGCGACACTGCTTACGAAGACGGCTGGTCTGGCACGTCCATGTCCGCGCCTCACGTGACCGGTTTGGTCACCCTTATCTGGCAGGCAGCGCCCTGTCTCATCGGTGATTATGCCGCCACAGAATCAATCATTGAGAGTTCTGCTGTAAACATGACCTACGAAGACGGGTCAGCTCTCACCCCCACGAACTTCCCGAACTTTGCGACTGGTTGGGGCGAAATTGATGCCCTTGCAGCTGTCAACATGGCTTCCGGAATGTGCGCGATGGGTACCCTGGAAGGCACGGTCACAACCGATGGCACCACACCAGTTGAAGGGGCCAAGATCTTCGCCGATAGCGGCGCAGGCTACACCAAGAACATCTTCACCGCCGCCGATGGCACCTATAGCACCGGCTTGCCCGAGGGCACCTATACCCTCACCGCCAGCAAATACGGCTATGAAACTGATACCGTTTCTGGCATCGTCATCACCGAAGGCGCGACGACTACCCAAGAATTTGTTATTGCCCAATTGGGTATGTCGCTGGTTTCGGGTAATGTCTATGACGGCGGCGTGGAAGGATTGGGCTCACACGGTTATCCTCTCTACTCCTCCATTCGCGTCACCACCCCCGGTTTTGATGAGACTATTTACACCGATCCCTTCACCGGCTATTACGAAATTGAAGTGGTGGAGGATACTCTACTCACCTTCACAACGGATCCTGTTCCTGGCGGTTATGAACCGGTTGTGGAAGAAGTCACCGCTACGGGCGCCAACTACACCCACGATGTTTATGTGGAAGTGGATGGCGAGATCTGCGCGGCACCCGGTTATCGACCGGATTACGACATCTTCTACTCCTTCGAGGGCAGCGATGAAGGCTTTACCCCCGGCGGCACAACGTCCTTTGCCTGGGGCGACTTCACCAGCGGTCCAATGGCAGGGCACAGCGGCACCAAGGGTATCGCGACGAATCCTGGTGGTCCATATAACGCCAGTGAACTTGGCTGGATGGCATCCCCTGTGATTGACCTCTCAGCCAATGGCACGAATTCCACCGCTATTCAATGGTGGGATTGGAAGGACATCGAAAGCGCATCCTATGACTGGGCGCGCGTGGACGTCACTAAAGACGGCGGCACCACCTGGACTACTGTCTGGGGTCCTTTTGGAGGTGTAACAGACACAGCATACAATCAACAAACCGTCGTCGTGGACTCCACTTACAACGTCTCCAACTTCCAGTTCCGCTTCTACTTCAAGAGCGACGGCTCTTTGCAGTATGACGGCTGGTATGTGGATGATATTGGCGTTGTGAGCATTCCAGTGCCTCCTCCCACATCTGTCTTCTCAACCAATTTTGATACCGATAATGGCGGCTTTGTCGCCAGCGGCGCAAACTCCTCCTGGGCATGGGGTGCTCCCACCTCGGGTCCTGGCGCGCCGTATTCACCTCCCAACGTCTGGGCGACAAACCTGGCTGGTAACTACAACAACAGCGAGGAATCTTACATTACTTCCCCGGTTCTTGACCTGAGCTCTTACACCGGGCTTGCCCCAACGGTTTCGTTTATGCACTGGTATAACAGTGAAAGCAATTCCTGGGACTATGGGTCCGTTGAAGCCACGAAGAACGGCGGAGCGACCTGGGATATCCTCTGGCAGAAATTTGGTACTTCTGTCGATCCATGGTCCCCGAAATCCATTCAACTGAGTCCAGACTATACGGTCAGCAACTTCCAATTCCGCTTCCACTTCCACTCAGACGGTTCTGTGAACAGCTATGACGGCTGGTACATCGACGATGTGGCGGTGACGGTGGCGGAACCGGTTGAGATCGCCGCGCCATGCGTGGTTATCCCCGGCGGTGTGGTGGCTGGCTATGTCTATGATGAAAACACGAATGATCTCCTTACGGGAGCCAATGTGATTTCGGACACTGGTGAAGCAGGTGTCACTTTCTCAATACCAGAAGACCCGATTGAAGGATTCTATTGGATATTCCAACCTTTAAAGGTATCGTATACAATCTATTTACCCCTGGTATTGAAAAGTGGTAGCGGAGGAACGAATTCGTCTGCAAGTTATGAACTCTCAGGTTTTGTTTCTGATATTGGTTTCACCGCATCCAAGGCTCTGTATTCATCATCATATGAGCTGGTATCTGTTGAATCAGATGCCATCACACAACAAGATTTTTGGTTAGGTGCTGGTAGATTGGTCTTTACCCCAACCGAATTAGAGATTGAAATGATGATGGGTGATGATCCTGAAACACTGGTCTTGAACATTAGCAACGAAGGAACCTCGAATGCCATGTTCGAATTGATTGAAAAAGATGATGGTTTCACTCCCCTTACCCCATTAATCTCAATTCCCACATTTATCGGTGAACTTGCTGCGGATACACGGCCTGTGTCGATGGGTCGCGCGCCTGAAGCATCTAATTCCACCTTAAAATCAGCGGAAGATCAGCCTTTTGCTGGTCTTCTGGCTGGTGAACCTGCGTTTGCAGTGGATGCCTACCCAGGTGAAAATCTGGTTTACATCCCCGATACAAGTGCTCCAGGTACCTGGACGATTGTTGGTGGGGTTCCTGGCACTGAGTTCTTCGCGGGTGATTTTGTTGGAGGCGATTTCTCACAACTTTATGTAGTCAACTCCACAGGCAGCACCCTTTATAGCGTCAATACTGCTACAGCAGCCCAAACGCTGATTGGCACTACCACCCCGCCATCCGGGCAAACCTTCTCTGGTCTGTCTGGCACCCCCGATGGCACCATGTACGGTCTCGTGACCGACTGCGCCGCGAGCTCACTGGTCACGGTTGATGTGGCTACCGCCGCAACAACCAATCTTGGGGCTCTACCTGGCATAGGCTGCGGTATTGATCTCGCTTATAACACTAATGATGACATGATTTACATCGTCGACCTGCTCACCGACAGCCTGTTCAAGGTTGACCCTGCAACCATGGTGGTCACTGAAGTAGGCGCACTCGGCGTAGGCGCCAACTACGCTCAGGGCATGGACTACGAGGAAGACTCGGGCGTGCTCTACTGGGCAGCCTACACCACTCAAGGCGAACTGCGCATCATCGACACCACCACTGGCGCGAGCACGTTGGTCGGTGCCTTCCCTGGCGGCGCTGAAGTGGATAGCTTAGCCTTTGCCACCGGCGGTCAGTCTGACGTCCCGTGGCTCTCAGAAGATCCTGTGAGCGGCGTTGTCACCCCAACTACTCCTGTGGAAGTTACGGTCACCTTTGACCCAACAGGCGCAGGACTGAGCCAACCCGGCGATTACCTGGCGCAGCTCAAAGTGAAGCACGACACGCCTTACACTTATCCCGCTATTCCCGTTGTTTTGCACCTGATTGCACCGGAAGACTACGGCACATTCAATGGCACCGTCCTTGGCTTGAAAGCTTGCGATATCAATCCTGCTGCTCTGGCAGGCGCGACAGTCAACTTCTGGCAGGGTGGAGTCATTGCCTACACAACCACCACCAATGCCGAGGGATACTACACCTATGCGGTTCCCGCTGGCACTTACGACATCGAAGTGGTGGCTGACGGCTTTATTTCGCAAATCGAAAATGGTAAGGCAGTTGTTGGTGGTGGAACCCTCACAGTCGACTTCACCTTGAGGTTGGAAGCACCCTGCATTAGCGTTGAGCCAACCAGTCTCGAACAGACCCAACTCACTGACACCACAAACTCGCAGACCCTGACGATTAAGAACACAGGTGCTGGCGATGGCAGCTTTGAGCTGCTTGAATTACCAGTAAACAGTTTGCTGTTGGATCAATTGTTGCAAGACCCAAGCTTTGAAGAATACACTCCCAATCCTTACTGGGATGAATACTCTGAAAACTATGGAACCCCGCTTTGCACAGTTGATGATTGCGGTACTGGAACTGGTACTGGACCACGTACCGGAGATGTTTGGTCATGGTTCGGTGGTTCAGCAGCAGGAGATTCTGGTTACGTCTCCCAGGATGTGCTCATGCTCCCTGGTACAGCCAATATGACATTCTATGTTGAACAATATGTCTGCAGTGATGGTGGCGCAAGCAATTACCTGGCTCTACTGATCGATGGAGTTGAGTTGTGGCGTACCGATGGTACAGATTCTGCTTGTGGCACCCTTGGCTATCGTCTTATTGAGGTTGATGTTTCTGACTACGCTGATGGGGGCGAGCATGAAATCAAGTTTGACTCCGTTACGATAGACGGTGCAAACTTCTTCCTCGATGATGTTGAGTTAAACCTTGAAGCTGGCGGTGACGTTCTATGGCTGTCGCTGAATCCTATGGCTGGTACTGTAGAGGCGGACAGTTCAATGGGCGTAGGGGTCACCTTCGACTCTGCTGGCTTGGAAGTGGGCGATTACATCGCTTCAATCCGGGTCAAAAATCTGCCGGCTGCCGCGATCAATGTCCCTGTGACATTGCATGTCAGTGAATAACCAATCTACACAACACCTCTGATCGTGAAGTAAATCGGTCGGAGAAGAACCTGTTTACAGGTTTAGCAAAAGGAACAGGGGCTGGCAATTTGCCAGCCCCTGTTGATTTAATGTATCGAAAAGGAACCTTTTCGGTGTAGGGAAAAGGCCTGCCTTTTCCTAATATGTTTACACATCAATCAACAAGGTTGACGCGTCCGTACATGGAGGCTTCGCACGGCATCAACCCTACAAGGCGTGCATCCATTTCCTCGTTGACCCCCGTAGGAAAAAGGCACCTGTGCCCGCGACCTGTACACGAAGTGAAACGGAGGGTAAGCAGGGTATGCCTTTTTCTAATATGTTTACACATCAATCAACAAGGTTGACGCGTCCGTACATGGAGGCTTCGCACGGCGTCAACCCTACAAGGTATTCGTAAATTTGCGAGCATTCCCCGTAGGGAAAAGGCCTGCCTTTTCCTAATCGATTCGCTCATCACTCCTTAAGGTTGACGCAGGCGTCAACCCTACAAGGCTCTCACATCGGTCCAAAGGTTGACACGTCCGTACATGGAGGCTTCGCACGGCGGCAACCCTACAAGACCCACCTTCCCCCTGTAGGGAAAGGCAGGCCTATTCCAGATTAACGAAACACCACGATCCGTATCGCGTAGGTCAGGCTCTTCTGCCTGCCCCTGACCATAGTGAATGGGGTTGAACCTGACATCACAACTGTTAGCATACGAAGTCCTCAGTAAAGCCAGGCTTCCGATGTCAGGTTGAACCACGCAACCTGACCTACGCACTACGCAGGAATTCTTGTCTCACCGTTTAGTAATTTGATCAAAATCTACGGCTGGAGCAAGCCCCAGCCCTACGGTCAACACACAACGCCCTTAACCCGCCAATCCCCTGCAGTACAATTCCAATCGAGGTGGGCTTCCGACCTGATATAATAACCCTATAGACATGCCTTAACCAATAAGGCTGCGCGTCGGAGGATTTTATGGAAATTACCTGGTATGGTCATTCTTGTTTTCGCATCACTGAGCGTGGGTTTGCAACTGTCGTTACCGATCCGTACGATTCTGCTGTGGTGGGGTACAACCCGCTAAAATTGAAGGCTGAAATCGTCACCGTCAGCTGTAATGATCTGGGGCACAATAACCTGGCTGCGGTAAAAGGCGAAGCATTCGAGATCACCGGACCTGGAGAATATGAACGCGGTGGCGTCTTCATCACCGGCGTCCAAACCACACCCCACAGCCTGGACGGCAAAGCCCTGCGCAACACGCTCTATGTGCTCGATTATGGCAAACTGACCATCCTGCACCTCGGTCAGGTGAACCACGTGCCATCGCAAAGCCTCATCGAAGAGCTTGGCAATATCAACATCGCCCTGGTGCCAGTTGGCGAAGGTGGCTCGCTCAATGCATCCAAAGCCGCCGAGGTCATCAGCATGCTCGAGCCGAACATCGTCATCCCAATGCACTACGAGACCCCCTACTCCAAACTCGAGCTTGATCCACTGAGCAAATTCCTCAAGGAAATGGGGATTACTTCCCTTGAAACGATGGAGACCTACAAGGTCGCCTCCAACATCGCATTTCCAGAGGAAGAAACGCACGTGGTTGCTCTCGACCCCAAGTTGGTTTCGCTCTAAAATGCCCGTCAAAGTCCTGATCACCTGGAATGTCAGACCCGGTCACGAGCAGGAATACTTTGGCTACGTGGTCGGGGAGTACCTGCCGGAGGTAAATCGGCTGGGATTGGACGTAACGGATGCCTGGGTCACCGTGTATGGCGAGCATCCCCAGGTGCTGATCGGCGCGGTCATGCCTGACCTTCCAGAAGCCCGACGATTGATTCATTCCGCGGAATGGCTCGATCTCTCCGACCGGTTGCAGGAATACGTCCGGGATTTTGAGCTGAAGCTTGTCACACAGCGAGGCGCGTTTCAGTTTTGATGCAAGCCATCCCTGATAAACTCTTACTTTGGTACGACACAAACGCCAGGTCTTTGCCCTGGCGTTCTGATCCCACGCCCTACAAAGTTTGGGTCTCTGAGATCATGCTCCAACAGACGCAGGTTGAAACCGTTTTGCCTTATTTCGAGCGTTTCATGGCGCGTTTTCCCAACCTCCCCAGCCTGGCAGAGGCTGAGGAAAGCGATGTCTTGCAGGTTTGGGAGGGGCTTGGCTACTACAGTCGCTCACGCAACCTGCACAAAGCCGCAAAGATGGTTTTGAATGATTTTGCGGGTCAGATTCCAGCAGAAGTTTCCTCGCTCAAGAGCTTGCCGGGAATTGGCGCTTACACCGCCGGCGCGATCGCCTCAATTGCCTTTGGCGCGCAGGAACCCGCGCTGGATGCCAACATCCGGCGCGTGACCATCCGCCTGCTGGACCTGCATGCCCCGCCTGGCAGGGAAACAGATTTACAACTGTGGGAATTCGCCAGCCAGAATCTGCCCACAACTCGCGCGGGGGACTATAACCAGGCTCTGATGGACCTCGGCAGCGCGATCTGCACGCCAGTGAAGCCACTTTGCCACCTTTGCCCTCTTCAGTCTGAGTGCCTTGCCTTCCAACACGGGACGCAAACGGAGATTCCTGTGGGTAAGCCCAAAGCCAAAGTGCCCCACAAACTGGTGGTGGCAGCGGTCATCACCCGGGGTGACCAGGTGTTGCTCGCAAGGCGACCGTCTGAGGGTATGCTGGGGAATCTTTGGGAGTATCCCGGAGGATCGGTGGCTGAGGATACCTCAGATCTTCCTGGGAGTTTGCGTGCTCTTTTTGAGGAGCGTTTTGGAATTTGGGTTGAAGTGGGAACGCTGCTGGGATGCTTCAAACACGCCTACTCGCATTTCAGAATCACCCTGCACGCGTTCAATTGCATTCTTGTTGATGCCGAACTTGAGACATTACCGGCTGATTTCAAGTGGGTTCTTATTGGGGCTCTCTCTGATTATCCGATGGGAAAAGTGGCACGATTGATCTCGCGGGAGTTGGTTGGTTAATTGGATTGGTCGCTGTTTCATTCGTAGGGCGAGATTGGCGCTATCTCCGCCAATCCGCCGTGTTGATTGAGTTTACTTTCGTGACATTCCGGCAGTTTAGATCGCCGCGCTTCGCTTGCGATGACAGATAAAGGCAAAGACGAAATTCTATTGGTTTCGCTCGCGATGACAGATATTCGGCGGATTGAGGACCGGTAGACATAAACGAAAGCAGAGGTTAAATTGTCCTCAATCTCGCCCTACAAAGGATAAGAAAAAGTGTAATTCGTCCAGATTACCGACAAAATCGCTGTTTCATTCGTAGGGCGAGATTGGCGCTATCTCCGCCAATCCGCCGTGTTGATTGAGTTTACTTTCGTGACATTCCGGCAGTTTAGATCGCCGCGCTTCGCTCGCGATGACAGAAAAAGGCGGAGTGCGCAAAAACGGCGCATTCCGCCCTACGACAAACACATTATTGTTCAACCAACAAAGTATATTATTTCCGGCGGATTGAGGACCGGTAGACATGAACGAAATCAGAGGTCATTATGTCCTCAATCTCGCCCTACGATGACGTTTTGCTTGGCGGAGTGAGCAAAAGAAGCTCATTCCGCCCTACGAACTATTTCTTTATCGGAATTAACTTGACCTTCCAGCAGTTCAGATCGCCGCGCTTCGCTCGCGATGACAGATAAAGGCGGAGTGCGCAAAAATGGCGCATTCCGCCCTACGAAATCGCAATGACAGCAGATATACTACCCGCTCAGGTCCCTGAAATTGATGCGCTTGACCAGACCGGTTTCCTCAATAATCCCATCCAGAAATTCCGCGGTAGGTCCGCCCTTGAACTCATCCCTGCTGGTAAGAAACTCCAGGAAAAATGGCAAGCTCACGCCCGCGACGATATCCGCGCCGTTATCGCCCTCTGCCATCAATGAAGCGTTAAAGGGGGATGCTCCCCAGAGATCAACCATATATACATAAGGAAGACCCTGTTCACGATATCCAGCTGCAGCGGTTCGCATCTTCTCCACCAGGTCATCCACGTTGTCGCCATCCACAAAGGGCAGCACCGTGATATTTGCAGTCTCACCTGTGATCATTTCAGCCGCATCGTACAGCCCCTGCGCAAAACTTGCATGAGAACAAAGAATTACTCCAATCATCTAACCTTCTCCTTTTCAGTAATAATTACTTTGAGCCAGTTCTTACGTACCAAATTGCCTGTCGCCCGCGTCGCCAAGACCGGGCAGAATGTAACCATGTTCATTCAAACGCTCATCGATCGCCGCGAGGTGGATCGGGACGTCCGGGTGTGCTCCATGCAGCCTCTCGATACCCTCCGGGGCTCCGATCAAGCCGACAAACTTGATTTTCGTAACACCCCACTGCTTGAGGATGTCCACCGCTGCCACTGCCGAGCCGCCAGTCGCCAGCATTGGGTCAAGGATCAGGCAGGCACCTACGGTAGGTGAGATCGGCAGGCGGTTGTAATACGCCACCGGTTTGAGTGTTCGCTCGTCGCGATACAAGCCAATGTGCCAGACTTCAGCGCCGGGCATGAGACCCCACACGCCTTCAACCATTCCAAGACCAGCCCGCAAAATCGGCACCAACCCAATGCGCTCAAGTAGTTTGACGCCCGCAGTTTCCATCAGAGGCGTTTGCACCCTTACCTCGCGTATTGCAAGATCGGCGGTGGCTTCGTAGGTCAGCATAGCCGCAAGCTCGCGCACAAGTTCGCGGAATTTCTTGGGCTCGGTCGTGACGTCTCGCAGGAGGGTCAGTTTTGATGCAATTAATGGATGGGAAGAAGGGTAAACATTTTCCATATGGTGTTCTCCGTTTCTTTTTTGCCCTGAGCAGCGCAATCGCTCCTAACGTCAGCGGCTTGAGTAATTGTACTCGAGCAAGCCAGTAGCGGATGGCTGAGATTTGCAAACAGACCACCTGTCTACTGGAAAGAAAGGCTGTTTTCAACCAGATTTCGCCGTCCTGCTTTAGGGGTGGTTTGGTTTACAATTGAGCGATGCAATACATTATTGACGGACACAATCTTATCCCCCACATCCGCGGGCTCAGTTTGGGGGACCTCGAGGACGAACAAGCGCTGATCGAGGTGCTCACACCATTCCTGCGCAGCACGTCCTCACGGGCATTGGTGTTTTTTGACCGGGCAGCCCAGGGACACGAAGGCAAGCGCAACTTTGGGCTGGTGCAGGCGTTTTTTGTGCCTGCCTCCCAGAGTGCCGACGCTGCCATAGAAAACCACATCCACAAACTTGGAGCATCAGCCCGCAACCAGACACTGGTCAGTTCTGACCGCCGTGTGCAGGCAGCCGGACGGGCACGCTATATGACCATTCTCAGCAGCGCCGAGCTTGCGCAAAAAATCCAGGCACAAGCCAACACCCGCAGCAGCCAAACTATGCCTGAGCAGAAGTTGAGCCCGGAAGAAATTGCCCGCTGGGAGGACCTCTTTACCCAATATGGCAGCCAACCCCCCGACGGTCTAAACCCGTAATCAAATTTATTCAGATTTCCCATGAAATCTGCCCTTTTTGAGGGCAAATTCATTGCGGGGGTTAATGGAAGAGATTATAATTCCAACGTTGTACAAAAGGTATTCAAATGACTAATGACATTTCTGAAAAACGTATCCTCTCAGTGCTCGCCCACCCGGACGACGAAGCCTTTGGTATGGGCGGCACGCTTGCCCTGTATGCCATGCGAGGGGTTGAGGTTTACCTGGCCTGTGCCACACTTGGCGAAGCCGGCGATATCCCCCACAATTTCCTGCGCGATCACTCGAGCTCTGCCGCCTTACGCGAAAGCGAGCTGGATTGCTCCGCGGACGTATTGGCGCTGAAACAGGTTTTTAAACTGGGCTTTCGTGACTCGGGTATGGCAGGCTCGCCGGATAATCAACACCCGGACGCCCTGGTTGCCCGCCCGATGGAGGAAGCTGTTGAACGCATTGCCGACGTGATGCGCCAGGTGCGCCCGAATGTCGTGCTCACATTTGATCCAGTCGGAGGATATTACCATCCCGATCACATCCGCGTTCACCAGGCGACTGTGATTGCCTTTGAACGCGTCCGCCAGGAACTCAAAACGTCCGACCCGCAGGCGCTCTCCCGTCTTTATTACCACACCATGCCCAAATCGAGCGCCAAAATCGCGGTTTTTTGGATGCGTTTGCAAGGCAAGGACCCACGCAAGATTGGTCGCAACAAGGATATTGACCTGGTTCAAATCGCATCAGAATCCTTCCCGGTGCATGTCAAAATCAATTACCTCCCGGTCCTGAAGCAGCGCGAACAGGCAGCCGCCTGCCACGCCAGCCAGGGCGGTGGGCAGAAACCTTTTGGATTAAGCGCGTGGCTCCTGAGAATGTTTAGCAGACCTGTGGACCGCTTTATGCAGGGCTTTCCGGCTCCAGAGCTGCATCAACGCATGAAAAATGACTTATTTTGGGGGATGGATGGATAACTCTCCCCGCTCCAGGTCAGTGCCCTTCTGCCTGGTCAGCCTCATTGTGCTGATCGGTATTTTGCTGGGTGCCTGCCAGGTGCAGGCGGGAACTTCCCCCGACCTGCCACCGACTTCAACCTCATTGCCTGCAACGCAAGCTCCGCCCAAGGCTTCGCCCACGTTGACGCCAAGCCCCACGCCAACCGCATTACCAATAACTCTCTGGATTGACCCTATCCTGCCTGATGACTTTCGCAAAAAGATCAATCTCCCGGAAGGAATGCTCACCAGCCGTTCAGAAACCGAAGCGAACCTTTTCCTCACCGCTGGTGACCCACCCGACAGCGCGAGCTTGTTGGGCGAAACCTGGCAGACTTATGCGCTTGTTGCGCCATTCTTCACCGTGCAGGATGACCTCTCCATGGCTGATTTGCTCTCCTTCGTGCGCGGCGATCAGCCGGCAGAACTCCCTGTGACCGTCGATACCATTTTGCTGCGAAACCAGGATAACGCCCTTGTGGCACACCTGTTTGATTCGACAGCGAGTAAGATACCCCCAAAAAGCAAGATCGATAATGTCACTGACGCCTTCTTCAGACCCGAAGTGCAGACCCAGGAAGGTGCCTGGGCTATCTTGCCCTTTGAGCTGCTCGTGCCACAGTGGAAGGTGATCTCCATCGACGGGAAAAGCCCGCTCGATGATGATTTTGCGCCGGAATCAACTCCACTGACACAGCAGATCACTCTCAGCACAAACCTGGCTGATCTTTCTCTTACTGCAGACCAACTCGCGGGATTGTTGCCCACCTCGAACCGCGATCGCACCAAGCTCACGAGCCTGATCATGACTGGGGTCACCGCGATGACACGCGACACCGCATATATCATGTCCACCGAAGGCGTGACGTTTCCCGGAACTGAAATCTGGGAGTTTATGCGTGCTGCGGACCTGACCCACATCAGCAACGAGGTTTCGTTTTACGAAGGCTGTCGCTTCCCTGATCCGGACTACACCGGTTTCATTTTTTGCAGCGACCCAGCCTATATTCATCTTCTTGCGTATCTTGGAGCCGATATTATTGAGCTCACCGGCAACCACAACAATGACGTGCGCGCGCTCTACAAAGAAGATTCTGTGCCGTTCACGCTCGACCTTTACCGTAAATATGGCATGCAGTGGTACGCCGGCGGAGTAAACATAGCAGATGCCAAGCAGCCCCTGCTGATTGAACATAACGGCAATAAGCTGGCTTTCATCGGCTGCAATTCATATGGACCGGATATGGCGTGGGCAAAAGAAGACTCCAGCGGCGCCGCACCCTGCGAAGATTTTGGCTGGATATCCGACGAAGTGACCCGCCTGCGCAGCCAGGGATACCTGCCGATTGTGACCTTCCAATACCAGGAAGACTACCTGGTGACCGCGCAATCACCTGCCATACGCGATTTCAGACGCCTGGCGGATGCTGGCGCGCTGATCGTCAATGGCAGCCAGAGCCATGTTGCCAAGGCAATGGAGTTTTGGAACCATTCTTTCATCCAGTATGGGCTGGGGAATCTGTTTTTTGATCAACCCGGGTTTTACATCACTTATGATGGGATCATTCAGAAGCATTTCTTCTACCAGGGGCGGCACGTCTCCACCCAACTCCTGACCATCACGCTCGAGGAAACCGCCAAACCCCGCCTGATGACCCCGCAAGAACGCCAGAAGTTCCTTGATGACATTTTTGAAGCATCCAGATTGCTGAAGGAGTAGCACATGTCTACCATTGAGAGTTTCCCGACCGAACCCATTTTCACCATCAAGGCAGTGCAGAATCGCACAGGAATCAAACCGGTAACCCTGCGTGCCTGGGAGCGGCGCTATGACCTGCTCGAGCCGACACGCATGCCCAATGGATACCGCCTCTACTCCGAACGTGACGTCCAGCTGCTGCTCTGGGTGCAACGCCGCTTGGATTCGGATGTGAGTATCAGCCAGGTGGTACACCAATTCAAGCTGGAACGCGAGAAAGGCAACTGGCCTGAAAGCGTCCAAACCATCGTGGCGGAGACCCCTCGCCGAAAGTCGCCGCGTCCCGCACGCGACTTTGCCGAGATCCTCTTCGGCGCAATGATCGCCCACAACGAGGACCGTGCCAACGCCATTTTGGAGGAGTGCCAGGCGTATTTCAGCCTCACAACTATTTTTGAAGAAATTATCAGCCCAAGCCTCGAACTGCTACACGAAGCCTGGTTTAGGGGTGAGATCCTGATCGCAACCGAGCACATGGCACTCGGCTACCTGAACAGCACGCTGCAGGGAATTATGCATAATCTGCCGGTGGTCAAGGAAGGAGCGTTGATCCTGGTGGGCTGTGGTCCGGAAGAAATGCGCGAATTGAACGCGCTTATGCTGGCAATCTTATTGCGCCAGGCAGGCTTGTTTGTTGAATATCTCGGACCTGATCTGCCAGTTGAAGATTTGTTGGATTACTCCACTTACGCAAAACCCAAGCTCATTTGCCTGACGGTCAACCAAGAGCCAACTGCTTACCTACTGCGTGGATTCGCCGAAAAACTGGCAAATTTGCGCGGAAAACCGAAACTGGGGTACGGCGGACGATACATGGACGAGAACCCTGAAGCCCGCAAGGAACTTGGCGGAATCTACCTGGGTTTGACCCTTAGCGAGGCTATTGCCAAAGTCAAACACATCTTGACCTTCGGGTCTTAGAGTTTGCTGGGAACGGTCTTACTGTATGACACCACCTAGGTGACAATTTGTGACGGGACATGGGTTACACTTTTTGATTATAAGCTCACAT